>MGXX01000041.1:0-30356 GCA_001801515.1 Gammaproteobacteria bacterium RIFCSPHIGHO2_12_FULL_38_11 | reverse complement strand
TAAGCATTCCTTCACATTTTCTCAATCGAAACATTTAAATCTCACGCCATCTTGGACGCCAAGTTGTCCAAGTTATTTCGTACATGTTCCTAAATATTATGATGTTAATTTAAAATGTCGAGATTTTGCCGCTTTTTTATCGAAGGTTGCGGTGAAATCGCAGCCATGTTGTTTGCCGATAACACCAATAATACAGTCTGCAAAACCAATTGCGCCGTGTTGAAAATCACTAAAAGCAACCCATAATGCTTCGCGATGTTCTATGTTAAATTGCTGAGCTTTTAAGATAGTCTCAATACATAAAATTAATTCTTTTTTGGTAAAATGATATCGTGTTTCGAGTGTCCACATTGTTTCGCACAGAACGATAACACTGATAAAAACCGGATTATGTTGCACCACTAATTTTTTTGCCTTATGTGATTGTATGTGGTCTTTTTCAACAAAAAGTCGAAGTAGGTGATTTGTATCAATGGCAATCATTTAAACTTCCTTTTCATTCGTGTCGCAATTGCACTATCTATGTCTTTTTGCGTTAAGGGTTTCTTTTTACTTTTATAATCAAACATGCCAAACAATTCACTCACATCAATTGTCTGTGTTGTTAAAATAACTTGTCCATTACGATTGAGAATAAATGTCAAACGATCACCTGTGTGTAAGTTTAAATGCGCTCTAATCGATTTTGGGATGGTAATCTGTCCCTTGCTGGTTAACGTAGCCTGAATCATTTTATGCTCCTGTCATGTTGTAAGGAATTTTAAGTATAATGTAAGGAATAAAAAATGACAATTCTACCTGTTTCAGGGACGATCACTGTAGCACCATTAAGGAATTCCGCAATACCGTGTTTTCCGCTTCTAAAACACAATGTGGCACGCTAAACTATCTGTATGACACTAGCAGACGCCATTATCAAAGGTACCCTTTCTGACGTGACACGTGAAGCACGGGGCAACGAACACCTGAATTTTATCGATGAATATGGTTACACGCCGCTCATTGAAACTTGCATTATGGATGATATTGAAAAAGCGAAAGCGGTCCTTGAGTGTAAACTCGACATCAATTTCCCTGACTTAATTGGCCATACTGCGCTGCATTGGGCAGTCGATAATAATAATCTTGAACTATGTGAATTGTTATTAAAAAAGGGAGCGGATGCAAATTCTTATTCCATCGCTGGCATGCCTGTTTTGGTAAAACCTTTATTGCGTGAACAAAAAGAATTAAAAGAATTATTAGTAAAACACGGTGCAAAATTAATTTTTGCCAATGATTTTATTAACGCAAAAATGTTAGGTCATCGATTTGAGTTGAAAGGGTACATTGATATATTAAATGCGAAAGAAGAATTTGTTGAAATAGCATTAGAAGGATTTATTTTAGAATTTACGCTGGAAACACTGCATAAATCTATTGTAGATTATCGTTATAATTTTGCAGCGCGACAATGGGAGCGTGAATTTGTGAAATTGCGCACGATTATGGGCGCATTGTCGCGTGCATCCACCTTAATCCGGTTGCAACATTATAATGTCGATCACAAAAAACACCGCGATAAAATTACGCCGATGGTAGAAGATGATCCTTTAATTGTTCCTGTTGCGCAAGAAGGTCATGCAATGACCTTAATTCGTGCAGGAAATTTATTGGCAATTTGTGATCGTGCAACGTATGAACATCAAGATCCGCTTAAAGACAAAGTAAAAATTTATTATATGAATAAACCATGGAAATTAACGCCAGAATATGTTTCTGAATTAATTTATGTACGACAAATTATGGAGGTTTTCTATAAAATGTTGCCGGTTAATTTAGGATTACAAGAAATTTCATCCATGCCTTTGCATGCGCAAATTGCAGGAAATTGTTCGTGGGCAAATATTGAGGCATGTATTCCTACTTTGTTTTATATGCTTTGTATGAATAACCCGGGAAAATCGGGTGAACGATTATCAAAAGACAAATCAGAAGCAATGGCGCTTTATCATGATTGGCAGCGTTGGGATCAAGAACGCTCATTGGATTATTTTATTTCGAATTTTAAACAGGCGAACAAAAAAAGAAAAGCAACGATTGCAGAAATTTTATGTGCAGTATTATTTGAAGCTTGCTCAGCAGATAATAAAGAAGATCATGAGCGCATTAAAAAAATCGTTCCGATTTTAAAAACAAAAGGGTTTGAGTATATTACCGACAGTTATATTAAAGCGTATTATCACACGCAAAAAACAGACGCGGGTGAAAATTTCATGAAGATGATGCGAATAGGTGCGGATGTGTTTGATGATTAGTGGTTAAAAATTAATTCAAAAACAGTTTCATCACCGGATCAACGAGTGTCAGACCATTTTCAGTTTTAAAAATAAAATCATAATTTAATAAATATTTAATCGCATTCTGCGTGCTAGACAAGGGAAGTTTTACGTGATCAAGAAAATATTTGCTGTTGGGTTCCTTGATATAATTCAATTGCGCGATAGTACTTAATACTTTTAATTTGTTTGTGTTGAGTGGTTCAAGATCTGAAATAATTTTTCCTTTATTTTCATTTAATGTTTCTTGCCATGCATTTTCGACATCTTCTGTCGAAGGCATTGTCTTTCCTTCCCATAGTTTATCGCATAACACATTAACATAATAAGAATGACATTCTGTTTTTGATAAAATAAGCTCTATTAATTCAACCGAACTGTTTTTTTTGAACCGTTTTGAGAATGCAGAAATAATATGTGCCGAAAAATGAATTTTATCAATTCTGGTTAATAATATTTTTTTACAGAGCATGTATAGGGGTTGTTTTTTATCATCAAATATTTTATTCAGCATAGCCCTTGAACTGCCTGAAAAAATATAAGTAACGTATTGTGAATGCTGTGCGATAGCCCGGATAGCGGCTTGTATTTTATCACTTGATTCGGTTTTTAATACATCCTGAAATTCATCGAAAAATAATACAATTGCTTTTTTCTGTTTTTTGGCTAGTTTTTCCAGACCTTCCAATAAATCTTCGAGTGATTCTGTTGGGTCGGAAGTGTTTTTGTTTAATTCCGCTTTGATTTCAACATCCCCCGCCTTAACTGCAATAGTGGAAAGTTTGAAACACTGTCCAATCAATTGTAATGATTTTGTTGAGAAGGGGGTGATTTTACGTATTAGCTGTGATACACCCTTTGCAACTTTTCGACAAATCTCGTCTTCGTACACAACACAAAATAAATCAATACGTGCAAAAATAATATCGTGTCGGGTCAATGTATTTACCACCAGGCTTGTTTTTCCGTAGCGGCGTGGTGCGACGATAACCAAATGTTGGTTTTTTTGAATTGATTGGATGATAATCGCCCGTTCTTCGGTTCGGTTGCAAAAAGACGCATCGGTTGCGATTTTGCTGGTAAAGTAGACGGGCGTTGTCATTGTCATCACACCATAATATTGGTTACCAATAGTATACACCATAAGTTTGAGTATTCAAGAGGGTAACAACTTTGCCCCAGGTCTCCTGCATTGGCACTGTTAAAATTCACTGTAAACATTAAAAACATCGTCGTTTTTTTCAAATTTAATGCAGGAGCCCTGAGCTTTGCCCCACTACTATTGTTTAAATTAATATTGCATTAAGCTTTGTTTGCTATCCTATTTACTATCATAAATGTGAAAAAACAAAACAGTGTGGTTTTAGTATGCGTCACGACAGAGACCCAGGTCGAATTTTCAAAAGCATCCGTGCGGATGAGAAAGATTATTGGGAAAAATTTGCTGACGAATTAGTGAATCCTGAAAAACCAGAATATCGTTTTGAAAAGCGTATGGAAACTAAGCGTTTTCCTTATACGATACGACTGAATCCTAGAATAGATCGGTATCAAGTGGTTGAAACGGCAAAAGATCCAATAACCAAACGTAAATCGAATCCGCTTTACTCATTGTCAAAAAAAATGTCGGTCACTAAACAACAATCAGTTTCGTATGCCAACCCAAAAGAAGGCTACGTTCCACCGGTTTTCGGATGGAATCGAGACAATAGAAAGGAATTATTGGTTGGTGTTTCTTTTGCACCACAAGATTGTTTGTTTTGGTCGATGACGGTTTATGATGTTGGAACGTATGGTCGGGTTAAAGATTTTATTACTCGAGAAAAAGCAGAAAATTATTTGTTCAAGCAAGAAATGGCAGGGTTTTATCACAAGTCATTAATTGATTTAGAAGCAGCTGGAAAACAACACCCGACAAAATATAATGAGCTATTGGCTGGATTAAAATGTAATTTAAATGGTACAGCGCATATTACGGTATTTTCAGATAATTTAGAAAGTCGTTTATTAGCGCAGCTTCGTGCAACTGATTTACAAAAAAGATTAGAAGAAAAATATCCAGACCAAAAACCGATTATTGTCCCTATTTCAATTTATCCTAATTTTGATTTTTACACGCAAGAAATGCAGAAAAATGATTTAAATGATGCAATAAAAGAAAAGGCGCTATCGCATTATGCTGCGGCGATCGAATTTACTAAAACAAGGAAAATTATCTCGAATGAAAATGTAGATTTTCTATCATGTTACTATTTGCTTGAAAAATTGGGAAAAAAAGTTGCTGACAATTTTTTAGAAAAAAATTGTAGAACCATTGATTTTTATCGGTTGATGAACACCATGCTGTATTCTTCAGTTTTAAATAACACAGCTGAGAATGTCGCTAAAATAGCAGACCTTGCACTTAAAATAATTGAGAAATGTAGTGCTGATCAGATAGCGGCAGGATTTTTTAAGGAAAGAGTAGTGGGTAATCTTGCCGGCATCACGGCTTTTCATCAGTTGATGTTGGCATTATATAATATGGCTTTAAAAAACTCAGCTGAGAATATTGCTAAAATAGCAGACCTTGCACTTAAAATAATTGAGAAATGTAGTGCTGATCAGATAGCGGCAGGATTCCTTAATGAAGCAGTAGCGGGCAATTTTGCTGGCATCACGGGTTTTCATCAGTTGATGTTGGTATTATATGATACGGATTGTAAAAACTCAGTTGAGAATGCCGCTAAAATAACTGCCCTGTTTTTTAAAATAATAACAAGGCTCGGTTTTTTTATGTCGCTGCCCTTTATAAAAGAATTTAGTAAAGCAGATTATCAACTTTTAAATTGTATTTTTGTTGATAAAACATTTGATATTGAAAAATTAAAAATAGCCGTTGTTTTAAGACTCTGTTTTTATATGCATTCAAATAATGCAGACTTGAGTGGTGCGAATACAGGCCGATTTGATTTTAAAATGCATGATACAAAAATTAAATTAGCAGATGCAAAAAATTTAATAAATAATATTCTTACATGTGAATCCGTTGAAGAAATAAAAAATTTAATAAATTCTAGTCAGGCTGAAAATAACAAAATAGACAAATCAAGAAAATTACTCATTGGAAAAAGTAATTATGCGCAATGTTTAGAAGACTGTATTTCAAAAATTGATGCGTACGAAAATTTCTTTCCTAAAAAGAGAAAACCTTATTGTGTATTCAAGGGCATAGACTAAAATGCATTTACTGCATGCTTCCTAATAAAGTACGCCATAGCTGGATCTAACGCGCGATAGTGTTTCGTTTTATCCACAAAAATCATATCCAATTTTTCTAGATCTTCCAAACATTTTTTAACACCTGATGGATTTAAGCCGACTCTATTGCAAAATTCCTGCCCTTGAGGTTCATGTGTTGTTTGAAAAGCCAATGCGGTCATGACTTTTTTTCTGTTTAATGTGAGACGACTTAAATCATCGATTATCCAAACACTTTGTTTTTCAACATAATCATCCCATGTATTTCTAACGTCAGCAAGAGAGGGGATATCATTTGAACGCCACAAACGCCGACAAAGGGCGTTAAGATAATAGGGATGATTTTCAGTAAGATGAATAATTTCGGAAATGGCATCATCATTTAAATGTTTCCTCCATTTTTCCCTGGAAAATTTATTTAAAAATGGACAATAGCTGGTGGTATCGATACGATCAATTGTCATGAGATCGCATAAATGATAAAGCGGTCGTGATTTGTCGGTAAACATTTCGTTTAATAAATGACGCTTACTACCACAAAAAATATAACTGACATAATTACTTCGTTCTACAGCATGGCGAATTGCTGCTTCAACAGCATGATTTTCTTTTAATTCACCTATTTGCTGAAATTCATCAAAAACAACAACACAAGTTTTTTTAGTTTTTTCTGCAAATTGATCCAGCGCTAATAGTAGTTCTGAAATACTTTTTTCGGTTGTTTGGCGCGTACTTATTTCTAATTTTTGACCTAAAAAATTAAATATAATTTTAGAATTGAGTGTTGCGATAGAATCAATTAATTTTTGTGATAGTGATTTTGTTTTGGGTAATAATGCATTTATAATTTTAGATATGCCTTCGGTGATAGCTTTACGTACTTCTGATTGTGTGA
The DNA here is from genome assembly GCA_001801515.1 of Gammaproteobacteria bacterium RIFCSPHIGHO2_12_FULL_38_11. The sequence goes on along the minus strand of MGXX01000041.1, from coordinate 23,903 downwards.
GCACAAAGAAAAAATCAATATTGACACTGGGTGTGCTAATTTCCTTGAGCACCTGTGTAATTAAGCTGGTCTTACCATATCGTCTGGGTGCTACTAATACAACATGTTCGTGCGCTGCGATGCTGTTTTTTAGCATACTTCTTTCTGTGTCTCTGTTGCAAAAGACATCGTCTTTAGCAAGACCTTGTGGAAAATATCGTTTCATTTTAATCTTCATCACACCATCGATGTCATACCATTAGTGTCACACAGTTGGTGTGATAAAGCAATAAATAGGCGAGCGCTGCCAGGGCTCTCGTTTCCATTGGCACTGTTAAAATTCATTGTAAACGTTAAAAATATCGTCGTTTTGTTCAAATTTTAATGCAGGAGCCCTGCAGGCGCTTCAGGAGCCCCGTGCAAGCAGTCGCAGTCTAAAAATCGCAGTGTAAAAATTAATATTGCATTAAGCTTTGTTTGCTACCCTATCTACTATATAAACGTGAAAAAACAAAATAGTGTGGTTTTAGTATGCGTCGCAATCGAGACCCGGGTCGAATTTTCAAAAGCATCCGTGCAGATGAGCAGGATTATTGGGAAAAATTTGTTGAGGAATTGCTGAATCCTGAAAACCCAGAATATCGTTTTGAAAAGCGCAAAGAATTCGATCGTTTTCCTTTTACGGTAAGACTGAATTCTAAAACAGCACAATATGAAGTGGTTGAAACAGCCAAAAATCCAGCCACACAACGTAAATCAAATCCGCTTTACCCATTGTCAGAAAAAATGTCGGTCACCAAACAACAATCTGTTTCATACGCCAATCCAAAGGAAGGTTATGTTCCACCTGTTTTCGGATGGGACCGAAACAATAGAAAACAATTATTGGTCGGTGTTTCGTTTGTGCCAGCGGATTGCTTTTTTTGGTTGATGGCGGTTTATGATGTTGGAACGTATGCGCGCACTAAAGATTTTCACACACGAGAAGAAGCGGATGCTTACTTGGATGCGAAAATAAAAAATGGATTTTATCACACCTCGTTAGAAGCTTTAGAAGCAACTGGAAAGAAATATCTGAGAAACCATAATGAATTACTGGCTGGATTAAAATGGAATTTAAATGGTTCAGCGCATATAACGGTATTTTCAAATAATTTAGAAAGTCGTTTATTAGCGCAGCTTCGTGCAACTGATTTACAAAAAAGATTAGAAGAAAAATATCCAGACCAAAAACCAATTGTTGTGCCGATTTCAATTTATCCTAATTTTGATTTTTACACGCGTGAAATGCAGCAAGCTGATTTATATGAAGTAATGAAAAATTCAGAATTATCGCATTATGCTTTGGCCATCAAATTTATTAAAACAGGAGAAATAAGTTTTGATCTAAATATTAATTTTTTGTCATGTTTCAATTTATTAGTTAAAAAATTAGGAGAAAAAGTTACTGAAAATTTTTTTGAAAAAAATTACAGAGCCATTGATTTATATAAGTTGATGTGCATGTTGCGTAATGAATCTTTTGGGAATGTTGTTAAAATAATAGCGCTTGTGCTTATAATAATTAAGAAATGCGATGCTGATCAGATAGCAGAAGGATTTTCTAGGCGTGGAAAAAGAAACTTTTATCATGATAGTACTGGTTTTTACTTGTTGATGCTCGTGTTGGAAAAAGAGGCTGCCATAAACTCAACTGAAAATGTTGCTAAAATAGTTGAATTTGCGCTTAAGATAATTGAGAAATGTAGTGCTGATCAGGTAGCGAAAGGATTTGGAAATGAGGGCAGTTTGCATGGCGCAACGGGCTTTGGTTTGTTGATGCTTGCGCTAAAAAATGCGGCTGACAAAAATTCAGTTGAGAATGTCACAAAAATAACAGCGCTTGCGCTTAAAATAATTGAGAAATGTAGTGTTGATCATCAGATAGCGGTGGGATATTTTAGGGTATATGTACACAATTGGCTTTCTAGTAGAATGAGTTTTTGTTGGTTAATACTTGCGATGAATCATGCGGCTGGTGGAAATTCAGTTGAGAATGTCACAAAAATAACAGCGCTTGCGCTTAAAATAATTGAGAAATGCACCGGTCGTGAGATAGCAGCAGAACTTTGTCAGGAATTGGAATCAAGCACCCGTTATCATGTTGTTATGACGGGTTTTTGTTGGTTGATGAGTGCGCTGACAGATGCGGCTGACAAAAACTCAGTTGAAAATGTTACAAAAATAACGGTCCCTGTGCTTAAAATAATTGAGAAATGTAGTGCTGATCAGATAGAGGCAGTGGGGGTAATGGTTGCTGATTCAGGCGCTGGCACGACGGGTTTTTATTGGTTAATGGTTGCGTTATATAATTCAGTTTTTAAAAACTCAGTTGAGAATGTTACAGAAATAACAACCCTTGCGCTTAAATTAGTTGGGAAATGTAGTGCTGATCAGATGAGAATAGGATTTCCTTGGCAAGTAACAACCGGTTGTCCTGTTGGCGAGACGGGTTTTTTCTGGTTGATACGCGCGCTTAATCATGCAGTTCTCAAAAACGTATCTGAGAATGTTGCAAAAATAACGACTGTCCTGTCTAAAATAGTAGTGAAACCAGATTTTCCTCGCTGGTTGTTTTGTTTAGAAAAATTAGGCGCATCGGATTATAAAGTTTTAAATAGTGTTTCTGTTGATAACGCATTTGATATTGATAAATTAAGAATGGTCCTTTTTTTCAGAATTTGTTCTTACATGCATTCAAATCATACAGATCTAAGTGGTGAAAATACAAGTCGATTTGATTTTAGAACGAATGATACAAAAATTAAATTAGTTAATGCAAAAAATTTAATAAATAATATTTTGAAATGTGAATCAGCTGAAGAAATCAAACGGCTGATAGAATCTGGTCAGGGTGAAAATAATAAAATAGACAAATCAAGAAAATTTCTCATGGGAAAAAGTAATTATGCGCAAAGCCTTGAAGACTGTCTTTCAAAAGTTGAGGCATATCAAAAAATATTCCCGTTGCAAGAACCAACACGCCCTCTGCCAGGCGCGTTAGCTTAAGCCTCCTCGCAACGGTTTCAACTGCCGAATCTAGGATAATAAAGGTGTTTGTATTTTTTTGATGAGTTTGTACAAAAGCATTAAGACGCTCGGGCGCTACTTTATAAAGGCGATAGTACTCTGGATCCAATAGATCTAAAATAGCGGCAGCCTCATAAAAAGCTAATCAGTTGATATATTGATTATTTTAGACCATTAGAAAATCTTTCCTTATGCGCAAGGAAAGATTAAGCATATTCATTCCTTCTTTACAGTGAAATACGAGCGTTCTGAGTTGCGATAAATCGTTGTCTCTGAAATCGTCCCTTCATGTCCGATGGGTATATTTTCACAATAATATTTACATCGGTAACCCAAATAAATTCTGGATCCATTGAATTAACGCATAAATTGGCCCGAAAAGAATACTCAACGAGTTGGTGAAATACATTAGAAAAAATAATCCTAAAAAAATCCAAAGCCCATAATATTCTAATCGATTATATTTTTGTGCAAGTGCAGGTGGTAATAAACTGGAAACAACGCGACTGCCATCAAGCGGTGGAATGGGGATTAAATTAATGACTAACAACACGCAATTAATCATAATGCCAAAACGCGATGTCAGATGAATAAATAATATCGTGGAGCGTAGCGTTTCTTGAATGTGGGGATTCATAAAAATAAGATGACTACATTTTGCAATAATTGCCCATAGGAATGCCATTGCTAAATTAGCACCGGGGCCTGCAATGGCAACTAGCGCCATGTCGCGTTGAGGGTGTCGTAAATGCTTCCAAACAATGGGCACGGGTTTTGCCCAACCAAAAATAAAACCACCAAACATAAGCATGAATAAGGGTAAAATAACCGTGCCAAAAGGATCGATGTGTCGTAGTGGATTTAAACTCACACGCCCTTGAATGCTTGCGGTCTGGTCGCCGAGTTTGCTGGCGATCCACCCGTGTGCTGCTTCGTGCAAGGTGATTGCAAAAATCAGTGGAATAACCGCAACACAAATTAATTGAATAATGTTTTGAATATGTGTCATAAGCTATCTTTTAGTTGTCGAAATGAATCGTTGGTAATGCATTTTATCGATTACTATTTTGGATTCTCAAATACTTTCACCACTTTTTTTACGCCATCAACCTGGCGTGCAATGTTAACCGCCATGTCTGCTTGATGTTGTGATAAAACACCCATCAGATAAACTGTGCCGTTTTCCGTGAGTACCTTAATTTGTGTTGAATGCAAGCCGGGTTTAGCCATCATTTCTGTTTTAATTTTGGTAGTAATCCAAGCGTCGTGACTGTGTTGCCATGTAGATGTAGGTGGTCGTACGGTAACTTCATTGTAAACGCGACTGATGTTTTTCACGTTTGATAACAGTTGACTGACCGTTGCACGTTGTTCTTCTGTGTTAACTTGACCCACAATTAAAAGAACGTGGTTAAAGGTAGCAATAACAATATGGGTGTCTTTTAAATCAGGTGAATCTTTAATTATTAAACCGGCCAAATTTTCAGATTGTTGATCTTGTGCAATGGTGCTCACGCTGCGTTTATCATAAATCACTGCACCGCCGACAGTCGCGCCAACAACCAATGCGGCAGCGGGTATGCAACCTGATAAAAAAAGTGAGATCAACATGACGCTGGTAATTTTATGCAATTTCATGAAGTAACTCCTGTTATCAAGTGGTAAATAATTGCTTATCAATAATATCACAAAGACAATGTATCACAATTCCGTGTGTTTCTTGAATACGCGCAGTGGACTCTGATGGTACGCGAATTTCAATATCAGTTGGTCCTAAAAGGGGTGGCACATCGCCGCCATCGCGACCGGTTAATATGATGATATGCATTTGTCGGTGGTGTGCCGCAATCATAGCATCGATAATATTTTTTGAATTTCCGCTGGTTGAAAATGCCAATAAAATATCGCCTGCTTGCCCAAGCGCTTTAATTTGTTTAGAAAATATTTCATTAAAATGATAATCGTTAGCAATTGAGGTAATTGTTGATGTGTCTGTTGTGAGCGCGATGGCAGGAAGGCTCGGTCTTTCTGCTTCATATCGATTGAGCATTTCCGCTGAAAAATGTTGCGCGTCTGCAGCGGAGCCGCCGTTACCGCAACATAAAATTTTATGATTATTTAACAATGCTTCAACCATTAATTCAGCCGCTTTGGCAATCACTTCCGATAAAGTATCAGCTGCGGTAATTTGTGTTTGTATGCTGTCGTTAAAAATTTGTTTGACGTGGGTTGCTAGGTTCATAATCTGCTCATTGTAATTCTTGTTAGGGCTAGGAATTCCTTCCTGCAGCGAAAGACGCGTCAGTATTGTACCTGAAACGCGTCTTTTATCCACACAATTGGTTCTTTTGCGTTTGGTGAAATGCCTACAACATCAAAGCGACAGTGGACTTTATCCCATAATCGGTCGCGCAGCAAAAAATACTTGGTAGCGAGAATGAGTCGTGATTGCTTTTGGGGTATTACCATTTCAAGCACATCGCCATGACTGTCGAGCTGACGTGATTTTACTTCAACAAAAATATAATATTTTCCGTCGCGCATGATTAAATCAATTTCACCTACTTTTTTTCCGTCGACATTAAACGCAGTATAATTTTTTTCAAGTAAAATTAACCCCTGTTTTTCTAGAAATTGACAAGCATCAGATTCTGCAAGCGTGCCGATATTAGTTGACGAGCCGAGGTTGACCATTTTGGAATTGTGACCAAGTAAGTTGACGATAAATAACGCGTTGGGGGGTTAAAAATAAGGTCCCAGTTGCCGCGGAAACTGGGTATTGCGCATTTGATTGCATATTACGCAGCTGAAAAACAAGGTTAAATGCATCAATTCCCATCGCGTAAAATTTCGAAAAATGCGTAGCGGTTTCTGGAAATTGTGATTGAATCATTTGTTTGAGGTATTGCAAATTAGCTGGTTGCATTTGTGTTGGTGCAACAATCCAGGGCATGTCGCAAAAAAAGATACCGTCTAAATCAGTGTCACGAGCGGCATCGGGTATGCCTGAATAAATAAGTGAGGTTGCATAAACAGGGGTATTGCCGACAAAATAAAAATGCAATAGGGGTTGAATTTGTCTGCCCATAGCCGGTGTTGCTACTAAAAAGATACTGTCGAAATCATGACGGCGTTCTGGAATAAATCGCATATTTTCATGAAACATATTTTTTAATTTTCGTGCATTTTGGTAGGCGTTATTGATGTGTAAAACACCGCTAATGTTTTTTGAAAGGGACGCCATGTTGCTGTAATATTGCGTTGCAACAATATTGCCGCCATAGGCTTTCCATTGTGTTGAAAAAGCATTAACGGCACGCTGTCCAGATGGATTATTGGGGGCAAGAATAATAATATTGTGATGCTGATCTTGCCATGCTTTTTGTGCGACTTGTTGTGCCTCATTGTCGGGTGATAGGCCAAATTGGAATAGGGCATCATTGGAGACGTGTGCTGTATTGGGTATTGTGTTTAGCGCTAAGATGGGTACGGTTGACGTGCGTTGTTCAGCTAATGTTGACACAGCAGCTTTGTCAAGTGGACCAACAATAAAGTCTGCACCTTGCGCAATAGCTGTTTGCATTACAGCATCTATATTTTTTCCATTGGTATCGTAAATTGTGATGGCAGACGCTAAGCCTCCGTGATTTTTTTGGTCGTTGTAAGCGGTTAAAAATCCATCGCGAATCGCCGTGCCGTAGGGTGCATATGAGCCTGATAAAGGCAATAATAAAGCGATGTGATTGATAGAAGACGCCGGAGCGGCAAGCTGTTTTTTTGTGATTGATTGGGTTTGGTTCGCGCAGCTGCACAACAATAATAAAATTGCTGATACAAGTAAACACTGTAAGATTAAAATAATTTTTTTCATAAGTAGTAAAGTGTATCGTACTACTATGCGGACAACAATACAGTAGTGGGAGTGAAAGTGTGAGTTTATATATTGTCGCAACACCTATAGGTAATTTATCCGATATCACCCTGCGTGCGATTGAAATTTTAAAGTCCGTTGATTGGATTGCCGCTGAAGATACGCGCCATAGCCAGCGCTTATTGTCACATTATGAAATCCACACGCCTTGTCTATCATTGCACGAACACAACGAAGATGAGCGTATTAAGCAAATTATCACATTGTTGGCAGCTGGAAAATCCCTTGCTTTAATTTCTGATGCGGGAACGCCTTTGATCAGCGATCCCGGTTTTCGTTTGGTGCGTGCGGTGCGCCATGCCCACTTTAATGTTGTTCCTATTCCTGGTGCGTGTGCGGCAATTACGGCTTTATGTGCATCCGGTATTCCGACGGATCGCTTTGTTTTTGAGGGTTTTTTACCAGCAAAAACAGCAGCATTAGAAAATCATTTAGAAAAATTAAAACAAGAAGCGCGCACCATTATTTTTTATGAATCTGTGCATCGTATTGCAAAAACGCTCCCTACAATACAAAAAATATTGGGTGATGAACGTATGGCAGTGATAGCCAGAGAATTAACAAAATCATTTGAGTCTATAAAACAAGGCACTTTAAAAGAATTGTCAGAGTTTATCGTTAATCATCCTGAAAAACAAAAAGGCGAATTTGTGATTGTGCTGCAAGGTGCACCCGTTGAAAATTATTCAGAAGATAAGCTGGTGGATTTGTTAAAAATGTTACTGAGTGAGGTATCCGTTAAGCAAGCCGTTCGTTTGGCCTGTAAAATAACGGGGGCGAATAAAAATGTTGTGTATGCGGAAGCGATTAAAATCAGCTTAGGAGCGTGAGCGAGTGGATAATCTGTCCCCCTTTTATAAGGTCAGTTTTTTAGTTTGACACCCCATTCAAAAATACGTTATTACTAAGGAACAGGTACGAAATAAAAAGGGAGTTTTGCGAACTTATTGCAATATCTTGTGAATAACAGGAGTGAATTGTATGTCTCGATCCCTTCATGTTCCTTTACCGCAATATGCTAAGCCATTAACTTCTTTTGCAGATGTTGAAGCGTCGGTTGAAAGAAGCTCTGGGCACACCACCAAGATTGTTGCAAAGAAACGCAAAGAGGATAATGCGAAGAATGGGTGGTTATGGGTATTCAAAGAATTTAAAAAAAATCCAGAAAGTTTGTCGCAAATTGAAGCAGCGATGGCAGCGTTTCATAGGGCATTATCGGGATCGGCTTTTACGCCCAAAGTTCGTCCTGTTTATAAAAGGGAAACCGAAAATTCAGCTCCTATTTTTTTTGCAACTGTATCCAAGGTGTTTTCGCATTTTATGGATTTGCAAACTTATTTAGGCGATGATTTTGGTGCGCCAGGAAAAGAGAAAGAAACAGATAAAAAATTAAAAGCATTGATAAAGGGTGGCATTGGTCGATTGTTAAAATTTGCTATTTTGCTCGGGGAAGGAGATCTACATAAAGGTAATATCGGTGTTATTTATAAAATTATTAATGGAGAGAAAATAGTTGAAAATGTGGTACGCATTGATTTTGATGATATGCCAGAGCCGATGCTTTCACAGTCGCATTTGCGTGGCACTCAGCGCAACGCACACACTCCAAAATTTATTATTACCGCACACGATAAAAATACATTTCCTGTATTAAACGATGCTGATCCTTATTACTGGCCAACTATTTTTCGTTTACCGCCTGATGTTGCTGGAAAATTATCCCTTATTCCTGCGCATGGTTATTCCTCAGCTGAAGTAAATGTTTTTTCTACGCTAAAGGATGATGATGATTGTGTAAAGGATTCGCACTTTGCTGATTTAATTTTTGAATTATTTCCTGATGAAACAAGAAATAATATTTTCACTGCCTTTGTGACAGATGTTGTTCTTAGGGAAACTTTTTCTCAGTATTTTTCAGCTAAAAAAGAAGAATCGAGAAATGCATCGCAAAAATCCGTAAAATTTAAAGAATTTTGGGAATCGTTATCAAGTGATTCAATTGATTTAATACGTAAGGAATTTTTGGCTTATAATGCTGGGTTGAAAGAAAAACATCAAAATTTGGCAATTAATATGACATTGGTGTCCCAATCTTATTATGCATTTTGTCGCACCATGTTTTCAGAAAAAATGAAAACCAGTACAACGCTATTGTATGATGGAATTGTTTCGCTTGATTTAAAAATAGTGGGAAAAGAAAAATATGATTTCTTAAATAGCATGCGAAAAAAATTAAATGATCATTATAAAATATTTTTTGAGATTAAGGAATTGTCGATAGCCGATGTAGCTGAATTTTTTACAAATGTGACTAATTTATTGAAAGAACTTAAATTGATGATGGCAACAAATGAAAGCCAACTGTTTTGCGCATTAAAATATTTCCTGGATGCAATTTATTTGGCATTAAGAGATTTGATAACACATTGTAGTTTTTTAAACCCCAGTTTCTCGGTAGAATTAAAACAGTTGGATGAATTATCTCCTTTATCAGCATGTAGCGGGGTATTTGATAGTGCGTCCATGCTGAGGGTAAATGAATTGGTTGATGGTGTGTGGACATGGTTATTTTTAATGAAGGAAGATAAAGAAAAGCCACGGCGTAAAAATAAGCTTGAACTTGCTAATAAGCAAATAATATTAATGTTGTTTAATGCATTGTTATTTGAATTTAAAAAAGACACGGAAAGTTATGGCGCTCAACTAGTCTCGACAACTTCACAGCTTGGTAGATCTGTTGTTTCAGCGGTAAGTTTTGTTTCTACATTTTGGTCAAAGCCATTAGAAAGGGAAACCACGCCGTTGGCATTATTGCCACTCCCTCAGCTCATTATCGTGCAACAAAAAATACAGGAATCGAAAAATTCAACTGCATTACAGCTTGCTTTGAATGAATTGTTGGTTGTTTATGGAGAAGGTGTTGACGCATTGAGAGATAAGTTTTTTTTAGGATTGCTGACGCAATTTCTGAATGAATTTTCTTTGGAAAGTGAATTTGTACGGATGAAAATAAATCCCAATCTTGCTGCGTGGCTTGATGAACAAAAAAAAGTATCGGCCTCTGATCTGCGTCAAGCAGTGGTATTATTGAAAGGCAAAATTGCACCTGATTCACACTTTGTTGAAACTTGCGATGATGATAATGACGGTGAGTGGGAAGAAGTGTCGTGTCCGTTGGAGGCAAAATCACAAGACAGATTATCGGCTTTCAAGTAATGTAGTGGTGTGTATGTTTCTTATTTTATGCGCAATTCTAATTGGGTGAATGTATGTTAGCGTCATCTTGCGCAAAACCCCTTGCTTTTTTTGCCACCCCCTCACAAACGATGCAAATTAATGCATTATCCCATGCTTTATTTAAATTAATTATTCCTGATGTGGCCTCGAATTTTATAAGCCTTGAGGAATTTCTTGATAATGATTTTTATAAAAATAAAAATGAAACAAAAAGCAAAATTGATTTTCTTGTGCAAAATGGGTTTCCAGAAGTGTGTGCTGCTTCTTATGTTTATCAAGATGATGCATTTCATAAAAAAAACATTGTCGTTTTTTATGAAATTAAAAATGGTCAGAAAGTTTTTACACGTGTAGGTCGTATTAATTTTAATAGCTGTTTGTTTGACATTAGAAATGAATTGCAGCAGTTTGATGAAAAGCGCACAAGTGTTTTTAAAATTACGCCCCATGATTTGACTTATTTTCCTTGTTTAAGAGATTCAAGTCCTGCCGATTGGTTGACCCATTATCACGGCTTATCGGAAAATCCCGCCTACAGCAGTGATGAAGTTCGACTATTTCAGGAATTTGATAAAAACAAAACCTTTTATCAAAATAGTTATCGCCTTTTTTTAAAAAAGATACTGGTGCCGGATGATACAATTAAAAGCATATCCCATTTTTTTATTTTAGATTTGAATTTTTCAGGATACGTGAAAGAAAACAGGATAAACGAAAAAATAAAATTAAAAATGGCATTATTGTCTTGCGCTAAATTTAAAAAATGGTTTGAAACATTTTCAGATGAAGACGCGCACGCGATTTTCAGGGAATTTTCCGCCTACAATGAAAATCTAAAAGAAGAATATAAAGCCTTGCGTGTTGATTTACTTCAAGTGGAATTGTGTTATAGGCGATTTTGCGCTGAACTAGGGTCGGAAAAAATTAAAAACTGCTTTTCTGACTTGTCAAAATTAATTGCTTCGTGCAGAAGGGGTGTTTTAAATAATGATCATCATTTAATAGCGATGACGGGTACTTTGACTAAATTACTTGGATTACAGAATTGCTTATTAAAAATAACAAATGAATTCTTATTTGATGACGATGCTTTTTTTCTTACTAACGCTGAACTTTATGTTAGAAAAATGAATAACGTATTGTGTGAATTTAAAAAATTTAATTTACTCCTGGAAAGCGATCAAATTAAGTTATTGAATGATTTTGAAAGTAAAATGAGAGAAGCATTTAAATTTATAAATTATGATGCGTTCCTGCAGCTGGATAAGTCTTTTGTTATTGATCGACACGCAGTGAGTGTTTTTTTTGCGCCTGTTCCCCTGTTAACACATCAAGACTGTGTGAATGGCTTGCTTGATTGGTTGAGAAATGTTGATAATAAAACAACTGTATTGCAGCTTTTTAATTATGCTTGCAGTGAACATGATAGGGGAAACGCATCTTGGTTTTCTTATTCAGCTTGGTCGTCAGTTCGTGTTACAGTTTATAAACCTTTTGCCTCAAAAATAAATGATGCAAAAAACAGTAAGCAACTCTTTGGAGTTATTTTTGCAATTTTGGCAGTCGAACCTGCTCAGCTTAATGCTTTGAATGTTCGGTTTTTATTGATGTTGGTTAATCAATTTATAGCTGAGTTATCAACAAAGCATATTATGCTTCAATTTCAAAACCCGGGGTTTTCTCACTTTCTGCAAAAACAGTCGATGAATTACATTCATGACGATTACGCGTTGGAACTGATGCGTTTATTTTCCGAGGCATTAGCGTCTATTTCTGTGTCATCTGATATTGAGGGTCATGAGTGGGAAGGAGTAGAACATTTTTCAGAACCCGTTTTAGATTAATATAACCAATTCGGAATACGACTTCAGTGATTTATCCGCTGTTAGAAATTGCAAGGGCTCGCTCATTGCTTGTGAAATTAGCATGTGATCGAAAGGATCTTTGTGATGGCGTGGTAGTGTTGATAACATTTTTGTGTGGTTGAACTGTAATGGTAATTCTAAAAAGCCACATGCAGTGATCTCATGAATCAATTTCTCCATGTTTAGCGCTAGTCTTCCTCGCTGAATTTTAATAGCGGCCTCAATTAATGAAACGATGCTGACATAAACCATTTCTGCATTAACGATGATGTTTTTTGCTTTTTGGGTGAGCTTGCTATTGTCTTCTAGCACCCAAAAATAGATATGGGTATCCAATAAAATTTTCATTTATTTTTCCTTTGGAAAAATATCACCGTTGTACCACAGATCCAAATCTTCATCTGATAATGGATCATCAAAATTATCTGAAACCCAGATTTCCCCTTTCATAGATCCAAATATGCGCTTTGGCTTTTTTGCTTCAATAGGCTTAATCACCGCGATCGGCACGCCCGCTTTGGCGATAATCACTTCTTGTCCGTGCATGACTTCCTGTAATAGCTTTGATAGGTTTGTTTTTGCTTCGTGTATATTAACTATAATCATAAAAATCTCAATGCCGTAGTCCAGGGGATTAGCTTAGCTAAGTCTAGCTAAATTAATTGCCGCTTGCAAGTTCTGGCGGCTCACTTATAATTAGATCGAGTCAGCTAAGCAATCGCTGTATGAGATGGCGTTTATGGCCTATCGAAAATAGAGGAAAGTCCGGGCTTCATAGAACACAGTGCCAGATAACATCTGGAAGGCGCGAGCCTCTGGATAGTGCCACAGAAAATAAACTACTGTCGCGTATAGCGACAGAAAAGGTGAAAAGGTGCGGTAAGAGCGCACCGCGTACTTGGTAACAAGTGCGGCAGGGTAAACCCCACTGGAAGTAAGGTCAAATAGGAATCCGATAACGTTGTTCGCGTTGGATTCGGGTAGACTGCTTGAGGTTGATGGCGACATCAATCCCAGATAAATGATTGTTCACGACAGAACCCGGCTTATCGGTTGACTCATTTCAGTTATCAGTGTCAGTATCAGTATGAAAATACGGTCGCAGTTACTTATATCTCAATAAGGAAAAATTATGCATCCCCTATATTCTCAAATCGAAGCGCAATTGTCCGAACTCAAACAAAATGGCCTATATAAACAAGAACGCTTTATCACCTCACCGCAAAATGCGGAAATTACTGTGTCGCCACACAATCACGTTCTAAATTTTTGCGCGAATAATTATTTGGGTTTGGCAGATCATCCTGTCTTAATTGAAACAGCACAAAAAGCCTTGAAAGAGTATGGTTTTGGTTTGGCATCGGTGCGATTCATTTGTGGCACGCAAACGATTCATAAAAAATTAGAAAAAAAAATCAGTGCATTTTTAGGAATGGATGACACCATTTTATATTCATCGTGTTTTGATGCAAATGGCGGATTGTTCGAAACGCTATTATCAGAAGAAGATGCTGTTATTTCAGATGAATTAAATCACGCTAGTATTATTGATGGGGTTCGTTTATGTAAAGCAAAACGCTTCCGCTATAAAAATAATAATATGAGTGACCTTGAAGAAAAATTAATTGAAGCAAAAGGGGCGAGAAATATTTTAATTGCAACTGACGGCGTGTTTTCAATGGACGGTATTATTGCTGATTTAAAATCTATTTGTGATCTGGCAGATAAATATAATGCACTGGTGATGGTTGATGATTCACATGCAGTTGGCTTTATTGGGGAAAACGGTCGCGGAACACCTGAGTTTTGTGGTGTTTTAGATCGTGTTGATATTATCACGGGTACATTAGGTAAGGCCTTGGGTGGCGCATCGGGTGGTTATACAGCAGCGCGTGGTAAAATTGTTGATTGGTTGCGTAATCGTTCGCGCCCTTACTTATTTTCAAATACATTGGCCCCTGTTATTACGGCAACTACGTTAACCGTATTGGAAATTTTGCAAAGTGATTTGGGGAAAAAATTAAGACATCAAGTTAAAGACAATGCCAATTATTTTCGTGCAAAGATGAGCAAATTGGGCTTTGAGTTGGTGCCGGGCGAACACGCGATTATTCCCGTGATGTTGGGCGATGCAAAAATTGCCGCGGAAATGGCGAATAAATTATTACAAGAAAATATTTATGTGATTGGATTTTCTTTTCCCGTTGTGCCGATGGGTAAAGCGAGAATACGGGTTCAAATGTCAGCGGCGCATACGCGCGATCATTTAGATCGCGCGATTAAAGCGTTTGAGAAAGTGGGTACAGAGATGGCTATATTGAGTCGATAACTGTGCGGTCAAAGTTTTTAGCAGTTGCATGATGCAATGAAATAAGGTCGGACTACTGAAACAATTGATTTTATCTCTCAACGATAAAATTTTTCAGATTGATAGAATTCATTTAAGGTTGGCGTAAGAATTCTATTCTTGAAAATTGATTGAATTATAGGCACTATACCGGAACATCGTACTTTGTGCATAGTAAACAGAGGATATTGATATGCAAAAATTTCTTAATCAACAAGGAAGAAGACAAATAGGAAAATCTTCACTTTTATCAGAAGAACGACTGTTATCGACTCAACGCAATCAGCAACAACCACGAGTATACAATATTACTGATCTTACACAGGAAGAACGAGAAGCATTTTTTCGCAGCCCAAACTACATACCTGGAATAATGATCGTTGATGATAACCCACAGCCACTCTGGCAAAATCAATTTTCATTTCTACCAAGACCACCGAGACGCACCTATATGGATATTTCACCTAATAGTGGATTGTCAGACGATGAAGATACATCGTATCGACAAAATTGAGGTAATTGCTATGCAAAATCAAAATCGTTATTGTCGCTCGAAATCTTTCATGGCGACACATGGATGTTGTGCGAACTTACACGTTAAGATGGCTCGTAGAGGTTTTTATTTCGGACTGGAGCGGAATCAAGTTACAGGTTGCAGCATGTTGGGCGCTGGACTGAAAAAACCAGCCATTCTTGCATAAATAAGCGATGTTTGGATTGTTTGATGGGCTTACCCAAGTATTATTTGAAGTATCCCGTCCATAACTGTTAGGGCTCGAAAGCGTTGGCAGAGCGACCCCGGGGTTACATGAATAGCTCGTATAACCCTCAAGTCCTGAACTGGTGAGCGAGCATCCATTAGGCACTGATTGAATTGGATTAGCCATTGCTAACATCGAAGTAAATGCCAATCCACCCGTCAATAACACTGCTAATATAGTTGATTTATTCATAACCTGACTCCAAATTTTGATTTGAGTTCGTTAATTATAGCTCAGTGATTTTAATTTGCTTGGATTATCCTAGATTCGGCAGTTGAAACCGTTGCGAGGAGGCTTAAGCTAATGAAGATGCGTTGGATTTTTAAAAAATTTCCTGAAATCGTATTCACCCATACGGTGAAGGAAATTTTTTGAAAATTCAATGCATATTCAGACGATTAAGCCTCCGCAGCAGGTTTCAACTGCCGAATCCAGGATTATGTATATATCAGATTGAATTTAAATGAATTTCAGCGAAAAAATTGCTATTATGCTGTTCGTAAATAGATGTGGACTCTAGACTATGAAAACACTCTCAAAAATAAAACCTGAAAAAGGCCTCTGGCTTATTGATGCTCCCGTTCCCCAATGCGGACACGGCGAAGTCCTCATTAAAATTAAAAAAACCGCCATTTGCGGTACCGATTTGCATATTTACAATTGGGATGAATGGGCGCAAAAAACAGTGCCTGTGCCTTTAATTGTCGGCCATGAGTTTATGGGTGAGATTGTTGAGGTGGGCAGTGCTGTTAGCCACTTTTCAATTGGCGATAGAGTCTCTGGCGAAGGCCATTTAACCTGTGGCTATTGTCGTAATTGCAGGGCCGGCAATCGTCATTTATGCCGCGAAACACGCGGTGTGGGTTATCATGTAACCGGTATTTTTGCAGAATATTTTACCATGCAAGCTGAAAATGTTTACAAATTGCCGGATGATATTTCAGATAGCATTGGGTCGATTTTAGATCCTTATGGCAATGCGGTGCACACCACTTTAAATTTTGATTTGGTGGGTGAAGATGTTTTAATTGCGGGTGCTGGCCCAATTGGATTAATGGCCATTAAAATTGCAAAACAAGTGGGTGCGCGCCATGTTGTCATTACGGATATTAATCCCTATCGATTGGAATTAGCGCGAAAGATGGGTGCGTCGCTGGCTGTTCAAATAAGCACAGAAGCGGGGGCGGGAGCCCTCGCGCAAGATCGCAGTGCGCATTATTTAAAAGAGGCAATGGAAAAACTGAATATGACCGAAGGTTTTGATGTGGGTTTAGAAATGTCGGGAAATGACCGCGCACTTCAAGACATGATTAATGCGATGAATCACGGTGGCAGAATTGCGATGTTAGGTATTCCGCTAAAATCATTTGCCATTGATTGGTCACAAATTATTTTCAAAAGCATTACGATTGCGGGCATTTATGGCCGTCGCATGTTTGAAACATGGTACAAAGGGGTTTCACTGCTGCAAAGCGGTGTTGATATTTCTTCTGTTATTACAGCGCAATATCATTACACCGATTTTGAAAAGGCTTTTGCGGATATGATTTCAGGTACAGCAGGTAAAGTGATTTTAGATTGGGAATAAGGTCCCTTACTATAACTGCTGCGTTATTTATTTTATTATCTTAGTGCATTGGGTGATGGTGAATGCGTTGTTTCCGCTTGTGCTTTTGGTTCACCACTACTGTTTTGAAACAAATTACTTTTAATGGTTGGTTGATTTAACGTTGAAATTGCCGCAGTTTTTGTTGATAAGGTTGCTGCATCGGACAATTGGTTTGTGAGTGCTAAGCAAGAAATATAAAATTTTGTTGCGCTGAATAGTTCTTCCTTTAGCGTTGATGAAGCAATCTCAAGTTTTGTTGCACTGAGAAATGCTTCCTTAACTGCAACACGGCTTAATTTTTTTCTGAAATCAATATAATGTTTCTTATGATCGCTCATGCCGTGCATGTGCGTTAAAATACCAAATCGATTATTGCTGAGTGAGAATTTCATGGGCTGCCCCTGCTTTATTGTCTGAGTTAATATAATTTATACCACAACTAAATTAAGGGAGTCTTAAGTAAGAAGAATTTTTTTAAGTATTTTTTAAGCGTTATGAATAGGCGTGCGAAATATCAATAATTGGTAAGAATACTTATAGTTGCGTTAAGATATAGGATATACTATACTCTATATTGAGGTGATAGTTATGATGGTAAAAATGCTGATTTCAGTACCAGATCAGTTAGCGCATCGAATAAGAAATTCGATTCCTGCGCGTCAACGCAGTATGGTGATTGTAAAATTAATCGAAAAAGAAATAGAAAAGCGTGAAAAACACCTTTATGAATGTGCGCTTGCAGTTGAAAAAGATGCGGCGCTCCATCGTGAAATGGATGATTGGAATGTGACATTACAAGATGGATTGAAAGACGATGAATCGTGGTGATATATACTGGGTAGATTTAAATTCAACAAAAGGTTCTGAAATTAATAAACAAAGGCCTTGCGTATTAGTGGGTGCAACGCCCATTAATTTAGCGCGTCGTACAGTAGTTGTTGTGCCATTATCAACGTCTACGATAGTTAAACCGCCCATTACCGTGAGTGTTACTTGTTTGGATAAAAAAGTGATTGCGGTTTGCGATCAAATTCGTACAGTTGATAAAACCCGCTTAAAAAAACAAGCGGGTTCTTTGTCTGAAAAAGATTTAGATGTGTTGGATGAAAGTTTAAAACAAGTTTTATCGTTAAAATAAATTGTGAAGCTGCCGCCCTTATTTAATCTCGAAAATTCGTAAACTGCAATGGAATGCCAAATTTTTGTTCGCGCAATAATGCCATTGCTTCTTGTAAATCATCGCGTTTTTTTCCAGACACACGAACTTGTTCGCCTTGAATAGTGCCTTGTACTTTCAATTTACTTTCTTTAATAAATTTTGTAATTTTTTTTGCGGTTTCAATTTCAATTCCCTTTTTTATTTTGATTTCTTGTATTGCTGATTTTAGCTGAATAATAGGCTCTTTTGCTTCCATGTACTGTAAATCAATTCCACGCTTGGTTAATTTTGTGTGTAGTACATCGCGCATTTGTTGTAATTGAAAATCACTTTCGGTTGAAATTTTAATAATTTCTTTTTCGCGAATATATTTGCTGTCTGTTCCTTTGAAATCAAAACGTGTTGCAACTTCGCGATTGGCTTGATCAAGTGCGTTTGTTAATTCATGTTCATTTAATTCAGAAACAATATCGAAAGTGGGCATTGTGGAATCTCCTTGTGCAAAACGGAAATCATAGCAGAGTGTCAGTGTCAGTGGACAGTGTCGGTAATTCATTTTGAGGGTGTTTACGCACTCAGACATTGATTCCCGATATTTTTATCCCTTTTTCGAACAAAAACTGTACACTTCGTAAAAAAAAGTGGTATAGTGTGGGAAGTTGTGGGGAAAAATGGTAGATTCTTAGGATTAGATCAAGAAGTTACCGCTAAAAAGGATTGAAGGGATGTTTCGAGGATTGTCATCAGGGCAAATCGATTCCAAAGGACGGATTACCATCCCGGCTAACTATCGTACGTTAATGGTTGAAGAATCCAGTGGTTCATTGGTTGTGACGATCGATACACAGCAAAAGTGTTTATTGTTATATCCTTTTCCGCAATGGCAAATCATTGAAGAAAAATTAGAAAGTTTACCGAGTTTTCAGCCAGCCGCTCGTCGTATTCAACGCTTATTGTTGGGTCATGCAACTGAGTTAGAGTTGGATCGTCAAGGCCGTATTTTATTGCCCAATTTATTGCGCGATCATGCGGAGCTCGATAAAACAGTGATGTTGGTAGGGCAAGGTAAAAAAATTGAGATTTGGAGTGAACCTTTGTGGGAAGATGCGCGTGCTACGTGGTTAGCAGAATGCATGGATGAAAACGAGGGTGTGCCGATGGAATTGGCGATGATGTCGTTATAAATAATTCCATGGGGTTTACTTGATGTCTGGACATTTGTCGGTGTTGTTGGGGGAAGCGATTGCAGGACTTGCAATCAAAGAAAGTGGCATTTATGTTGATGCCACGTTTGGTCGAGGGGGGCACAGTCAGGCTATATTGGAAAAATTGGGACACAACGGTCGGTTGTTGGCAATTGACTTAGATCCAGAAGCGATCTCAGTTGCAAAAAAAGCCCCTTTCATTTCCGATGCGCGTTTTGAAATTGAGCAAGCTTCTTTTTCACAATTAGAAGCATTGATTTCAAAACGTGGCTGGCTTGGCAAAGTTGACGGAGTACTGCTCGATTTGGGCGTATCGTCTCCGCAATTAGACGACCCTATCAGAGGCTTTAGTTTTATGCGGGAAGGTCCGTTGGATATGCGGATGAACCCAAAACAAGGTATTTCTGCAGCAGATTGGATTAATCAAGCTGACGCAGAGACGATTGCAAATGTGTTGTATCGATATGGCGAAGAACGTTTATCTCGCAAAATTGCGCGAGCAATTGTAGCGGCACGAGAAACTGCCTGTATTGAAACAACAACGCAATTAGCAAAAATTATTGAAAAAGCGAACCCGAAGCGAGAAAAGAAAAAGCATCCAGCAACGCAATCTTTTCAAGCGATTCGTATTTTCATTAATGAAGAATTGTCGGCATTAGAAACTGTTTTGCCGCAGATTTTAAAAATGTTATCGGTGGGTGGTCGAATGTGTGTGATCAGCTTTCACTCGTTGGAAGATCGAATTGTAAAACAATTCATCCATCGAGAAGCGGTTGGTGATGCGCTTCCGCCGCATTTTCCTGTTTCTCAAGATCAATTGAAATTGAAATTGCGAAAAATAGGAAAATCCATTGACGCAAGTGATGAAGAATTAGAAAGCAATCCGCGAGCAAGAAGTGCGAGATTAAGAATTGCTGAGAAGCTTTCTGACTAGCAAAGTACTAGTGAATTTAGAGCTGAGACGCGCGTGGAACGAGGACGCAGTCCGAGTGTAACAAGCGTTACTGACAGGAGAACACAAATGACCAGAGCAATCCGTGGATTCGAATGGAATCTTCGTCGTCGTACCGCAGCAGAGGCAGTACCGTTAAAAAAACAAATATTAATTGGCGCATTAATTATTTTATTATTGGCTTCTGCCTTTTCAGTGATTTATTTAAAAGATTTATCACGCCGGCTATTTATTAATTATCAACATTTGCAGCATGTGCAGCAGCGCGATGAAGTGGAGTGGAGCAAGTTATTGCTTGAAGAAGGGGCGTGGTCGACGCAAGCGCGTATTCAAAATATTGCAAACACACAATTAAATATGGTGGTGCCTGCTGCAAAACAAATTGTGATGATCCAAGCTGCTGCGTCGAGATAATTCATGGGGAGAAAATACACGTGGCGAGTTTATCTCGTTGTTTTATTTTTAATAATCGCTTTATTCGGATTGCTCTGGCGTTTAATTCAATTAAATTTAATTGATCGACATTTTTTATTACAGCAAAGTGACTCGCGTACTCTGCGTGATGTGAATTTACCGGCACATAGAGGCATGATTACGGACTCTGAAGGAACGGTTTTAGCATTAAGCACGCCGGTTTATTCTGCTTGGGTTAATCCTAAATTTTTCCAAGTGTCTTCTTCACAGTTAGCTGTATTATCACATAAATTAAATGTTCCAATTTCATTTATAAAAGCGCGCACAAATTCAGATTCTAAAAAAGGATTTGTCTATTTAAAGCGGCAAAATCCACCGAATGTCATGAATGATGTTAAAGCACTTTCAATTCCTGGTCTGCATTTCCAAACAGAATACCAACGATTTTATCCAGAAGGTGAAGTAACCGCGCATGTATTGGGCATTACAAATATTGATGATCAAGGCCAAGAAGGTTTGGAATTGGCTTATAACAATTGGCTGGTAGGAACGCCCGGAAAAAAAGAAGTATTAAAAGATCGAATGGGGCATGTGATTGCAGATGTTTCCTTGTTGAAAAATCCACAGCAAGGGCGTGATTTAATATTGAGTATTGACCATCGTATTCAATATATTGCTTATAGGGCCTTAAAAGAAGACGTTGAAAAATTCCATGCAAAAGCAGGATCCATTGTCGTATTAAATGCAAAAACGGGTGAGATTTTAGCGATGGCTAATTTGCCTTCATATAATCCCAATAGTCATATTCCAGAGGAAGCAGGTGATTTTCGAAACCGCGCTGTAACAGATTCGTTTGAGCCGGGTTCTACCATGAAACCTTTTACTATTGCTTTGGCATTAGAAAGTGGAAAATATACACCGACATCATTAATTAATACGAACCCCGGTTATTTGCGTGTGGGTGGTTATACAATTCGGGATGATGAAGCGAATAATGGCATTATTAATTTACAAAAAATTCTTGAGGTGTCGAGTAATATTGGTGCGGCGAAAATTTTATTAAGTTTGCCACCATTGAAATTATGGAATTTATTGCGACGCATGGGATTTGGTCAACGTACAACGAGTGGATTTCCGGGTGAGTCGGCCGGAAAATTAATTGAACATGCTGTTTGGTATAAAAGTGATGTGGCGACTTTAGCCTATGGCTATGGCATTGCTGTAACCACATTACAATTAGCCAGAGCATATGCGATTTTAGCGGATGGGGGGGTGCGTCATCCGGTGACTTTTTTAAAATTAAATAGCGTACCGAGTAGCAAGCAAGTGATGCCAGAAAAAGTTGCAAAAGAAGTAGATGCGATGTTGGAAACCGTTGTGACTGGAAAAGAAGGAACAGGTCACCTTGCGATGGTGCCGGGTTATTCCGTTGCAGGCAAAACAGGAACGGCGTATATTGCGGGCGTAAATGGTTATGATAAGAAAAAATATAACGGAGATTTTGTGGGGTTTGCACCTGTGTTAAATCCGCAATTGGTTATTGCAGTGGTGATTCGCGATCCGCAAGGTAAGCATTTTGGCGCACAAGTGGCAGCACCTGTTTTTTCAAAAGTGATGGGCAGAGCATTGCGCATTCTCAACGTACCGCCGGATAATCTATAAAAACAACTCAGAGCCCAGAGCTGAAGCGAGTGGAATATGAAAACGCTACAATGCTTATTAAAATCTCTTAGCGACCTAACGCCGCAACAATCCTCAATTCAAATCAATAACATCACCAACGACAGTCGCTCCGTTACCAAAAACACTTTATTTCTAGCTTATAAAGGTGAAAAATCCGATGGCAGAAAATATATTCAACAAGCCATTGAAAAAGGTGCTGTGGCAATTTGTTATGAGCCAGAAGAAAATTCCCTCGGTGCTACGCACCACCCTCCTTTTACAAAGGGGGTGATCATGGTGCCTATTCCAAATTTAAAAGTAATTCAGTCAACCATCGCCGCACGATTTTATGATTTTCCGAGCACAAAAGTGCCAGTAATTGGTGTGACAGGAACGAACGGAAAAACCAGCGTCACACATTTTATTGCGCAGGCACTAAATTTTATTACCCCCTTTGATAAAGGGGGTCGGGAGATTCAGACGCAGTCTGAATCAAACCGGGGAGATTTTTGCGGAATTATAGGCACAATCGGCTACGGTTTTTTGCCTGAATTAAAAAAAACAATCAACACAACGCCTGATGGCGTACAACTTCAAAAGATATTTTCTGAATTAATTGATCAAGGTGCAAAAACAATTACAATGGAAGTTTCTTCGCATGCATTAGATCAACAGCGTACGAATGATATTCAATTTCATACAGCTGTATTTACGAATTTAACGCAAGACCATTTGGATTACCACATCACCATGGAAAAATACCGTGATGCGAAAGAATTATTATTTCAGCAGCCTGGTTTGAAAAATGCGATCATCAATATTGATGATGATGCAGGAAAATATTTTGCGCATAAACTCAGAACCCAGAATGTCAGCGAGCGGAAGCTGCAGAGCACACACCTGAATTTTGCAATGCAGGTGGAAAAGTTAAACATCGTAACTTATTCCCTGCACAACAAAAATGCCTCAATTCACGTAGAAAAATGCATACCAACAGAACGTGGCTTTGATTTAAAAATAAAAACACCGTGGGGAGTGGGTGAATTTCATTTGCCCTTGATTGGCGAATTTAATATTTATAATGTGTTGGCGGTTGTGGGTGTATTGGGTGTTTTGAAAAATTCCCCTGGTTCGATTCAGACTGTGTCTGAATCTCCCGACCCCCTTTTTCAAAGGGGGTTGTCGCATTTAACAACTGTCCCTGGCCGTATGGAATTAGTAAAATCAAGCCCATCCATTATTATTGATTATGCCCATACACCTGACGCACTTGAAAAAGTATTACAAAGCGTGGGCACACATTGCAGTGGAAAATTGATTTGTGTATTTGGTTGTGGTGGCAATCGCGATAAAACAAAACGGCCGATCATGGGGGCGATTGCAGAAAAATTATCAGACTACGTGATTATCACCAATGATAATCCCCGCGATGAAGATCCTAAAATTATTGCAAAAGAAATTGTCAGTGGCATGACAGATAAAAATCATTTTTTGATTGCATTGGATCGCGCGATGGCGATTAAAAAAGCGATACAGTCAGCAGGTGAAAATGATTGGATTGTGATTGCAGGTAAAGGTCATGAAACAGAGCAAATTATCGGTGATCAAGTGTTGCATCACAGTGACAAAGAGTGTGCACGGCGATTTCACCAAAGTCTATAAACTGAACAGTTCGAACGAAAATTCTGAGATGATTTTAAGATAAATAATGGA
>MGXX01000040.1:12234-28914 GCA_001801515.1 Gammaproteobacteria bacterium RIFCSPHIGHO2_12_FULL_38_11 | reverse complement strand
AATACGATTAACGATATTTTAAAAAGAGTGGGCACAATTAAAAACGAAACAGTGACTCATGAACAATGGGCCGTATTGCAGGAAGCATTTGATGTGCAAATAGAAGCATCCCCTTTTATTGCTTACACGGGCGCTGCGTGTCCTGCGCCTTGTGAAGATGCTTGTACAGAAGGCATTCCTGATATTAGAGGTACAACCAGTGCTGAGCGTGGTGAAAAAATAATAGGTACGCCGGTTCATATTAAAGATATTGAATATGCGCTATATCATATTGGCCGTACAAAAGGGTGGTTTGATGCGCACTTCAAAAAATCAAATCACATTCTTGATAAAAAAATAATGATTGTTGGCTCAGGCCCAGCTGCCATGCAAATTGCGTATGAAGCATTGCGTGATGGTGTGCAAGTTATTATGTATGAACGCGCTGATAAACCAGGTGGTTTATTGATGGATGGGATTCCTGCGCATAAATTTAAAAAAGAATATATTGCAGAGGATTTTGCGCGATTAAAAAAAATGGGGTTAATATTAATTATAAATAGCGAAATTAGCTATGATGAAATAAATGGAGATTATCACTGCAAAAATATAAAAAACGGTACCGACACTATTGTTGGCAATAGCAGTGATCATAATCAACACGTCGTTTTGTGTGTTGGTGCAACACCTCGAAAATTTTCTGATAAAATTACGCAAGGTGTTGGGAAAGCGCATAAAAATAAAATTGTGCAAGCGGTCGATTTTCTAAAAGCAGCAAATGATATTGCAGAAGCCTTAGAAATGCATCCTGCTCTGTCGATGAATGAACGTGAAAAATTACTGAAAGAAAAATTGGGATCCATGGATCCCCGCAACAAGAAAATTGTTGTTGTCGGTGGAGGTGATACGGCACAAGATATTATTCGCTGGATTTCCCGCTATTTTTATCCAGCTAATGATCGCGGTACCTTATGTGTTTTAGCACGCGGCCCACAACCTGTTGGTCGGGCTATCTTTGATCGTTATCCCGCAATTTCTAGGGCATTAACTGCTGAAAATAAATTACGAGATGCGGAAGTGGAATTTATTAACGGCAATACAAGCTATTTGATAGAACCCACTGAAATTAACGTTTGTGGTGAGAAGTTAAAAATAGTCATTAAGGAATCGCATTATCGCTACCATGATGAGATTGAAAATGATCTTGACGCCAAAAGATTACAAGACCTCATCCCGCGTGAAATGCGTCAAGTAGATGACAAGCGTACCATCGAGCATGAAATAAATGAGGTTGAAATGGTTATTTGTGCACTGGGATTTGAGGAAAAATCGAGTGCGCCTTTGGTTAAAGCAACTGAAGGATTAAAAGAATCAGTAACGCTTGCTGGGGATGCGTCTGCTAGCAAGGAATCAGGTGCAAAATCAAAAATTATCGTTGCCGCACAAGCACAAGCCAGTGATGTTTATCGCAATCGAATTCGCGACCTATTGGGTCTGGTTGACAAAAGTTCGCCAATCAATGAACCTATTGTTGTGCGACAGTCTGTTGTTGGACACGCATCGATGTTTAAAAAACGTAAAAAGGAAATTTATACTTCAATACCTGTGCCTAACGTTAAGGATTTTTAATGCCGGAAGAAAGGGAAGTCTACCTGGTATCGATTGGTGATGTATTACCTGTTCGACCCCGTCCGAAAGAGGTGCGTGACAGTATCAGCGCATTTTTTACGTATGCTACTGATGAAGTTAATCGCGCTCGCCATTTTCTAGAAAAAGCAGTTAGTGGAACAGTATTGCCAAGTCATTATAGTGGCCAGGCACTGAGCTATCAAAATAAAATAACCTGCGAAGTTTTTTATTTTAGTAAAACCTATATTAAAGTAGAAAATGCTATTTATGTTAAGTTGGCACGTAAAGATATTTTAGGAGAGGGTGCAGAAGCAATCGTTAAACTGTGGGTGAATATTAATACGCAACAACCCGCTGCAGCAAAACTGTTTCACGAAGAACCTAGCCCAACTTATTTTTTGGATTTTAAATCATCGCTATTTTACGGTAAAAAATCATTTAACCCATTTAAAAAAATTAAAACAACAGCAATAAAAGAAAATATTGAAAGCAGGACAATCGCATTGTCAGAAAGCATTCATTTAGAATTAAGTGACAATGCAATTGGCTTATTGAAAAAGCATAGCAAAAATAGCCAGGAAAAATGGTTTCGTCTTTCTGATTGGATGGGTATTGATTTGATTTCGTTTTCACAAAAGATAAAATTTGCGATTGCTGATGATTTTTTTCATGTCAATAATCCTGGGTTATTTCACAAAATCCCTAAACTTTTTTTCTTAATGGTTCAAGCCGTCATGCGTTTTCATAGCGGTGGTGCATCTATTGCGGGCCTGGGTTATGTTCATCGTGATATCAAACCAGAAAACTTTTTGGTTTTATTGTCGGATACAAAGACAACGATCACCTTGATTGATGAAGAGTCTGCTTTCCCTGCTCATGTGATCAAAGGAGAGGGCATGTGTGCAACACCCTATTATTTAGCGCCTGAAGTGTTGCGCGCGTATCATGAACGATGCAATGTATTTGAAGAAATTGAATCGGATGAAGATCTTTTAGTTATTATGAATCGTTTAGCGATTGGAAAAGAAATCATTGTCCCCAGCTTTGATCACACATTTTCATCTGATATTTTCTCCCTGGGAAAAACGGTGGAAGAAATGATTGAGAAAATTTTGCCTGATGCACATTATAAAAATTATCGAAAGCAATTATTATGTTTTACAAAATTGATGTGCTGTTTTTATCCCAATGCGCGTCCCAAATTACAAATGATTGTTTGGGCTTTTTTTATAGCTTATGCTGAGTTTATGCAATTATCAGAAGAGAATTTTTTGGAACTGCTGTCGGCGGAAGGTTTGTCTGATAGCAGTTATGCAGATCTTAAAAACCTGGCTGTGTGTTATATAGAAATGGCACGTTTTACGATTGATAATGTTAATACATGGCCAATGTTGGCTTATTTCCATTGGTTACTTGAAGACAGTATGATTGATAAAAATCAAAATAATTCAGTTGCAGAAATGCGTTATATTTTACAGCGTCATGCAGAAGCAACAGCGGTACTGCATGAATATCCATCCACCCCTGAATTATTTTCTGCTGAACCCCTTTTTTCCAAGGAAGCAGCAAGAAATATTATTTTGGCTATCGAGTCTAGCCACTTATCCGGGTTATCAACGCAGGCAATAAAAAATACAATAGACAACCTATTACTGCCTAAATTAGTTGAAGCATCGACATTTGATCCTTTGTGAAATTAAATGTGAAATTAAATGTGAAATTAAATGCTTGCGTATAATAAAATAAATAAATAAACTAGAGTACGTTTTAGGGATAAGTTTGCATGAGGCAATACAAAATGGATTTTATCATAGCAGTTTTTTTTAGAACGCGTTTCATTGCAGCATGCATAATAATAGTGGCATACAGTTTTTCTGCTTTTGCAGAAAATCCTGATGTCGTTCCAAACGCTGCTTTTGTTCATATGTCACAACTACAAGATACGACGTCAAATCAACCAGCATTATTCCCTGTGAAACAAAAAATTCAAAAACAATGCCGGGTGCTTGCGCAAAAAAATAAAACTCAATTAACGCGACAACAAACTTTAATGCTAAAGAAATGTCTGGCAGAAGCAGTTATGTTGGCAAAAGAAGAATCGATGCAAGCGATAAAAACGCAACCGATTAAAGCATTTGGTAATCGCGGCATAGGTTTGCCAGGCGTTTCTCTGTCTTCACCCAACGCATTTGGTGGTGGGCAAGCATTTTTCGCATCAGTTGGTTTTGTGAATCATGTGAATGGCACAAGCCTTCCAGATGGATTTATGGGTTTGGGTTTTTCATTCGGCGATCCTCATAAATTACTTGGCGTTGTGGTAAGTGCTAGTAATGACAATATTGGGTGGCGTCAAGACGCATTTTTACAAAATGGGGGTTTTGGTTTTCGCATAAATCGTTATTTGGCAAAAAATACGGCAGTTGCTTTTGGTCTTGGCACGTTGGCAGGTTGGGGTGTTATGTCAAATATTTCTAAAAGCTATTATTTAGCGCTAACACAAGGTATTCCACTTCGTTTTCCGATTACATTAAACGCGGGTGTTCAAACTGCTTCTAGCGCAGCAGGCAATTTAGATAGCCAATATCAAGGGTTTGGGGGTATAGGTGTCAGCGTATATAAAAATGTATCTTTAATCGCGGATTATGCAACAGAACAATTTAATGTGGGTGGAAACTACAGTTTTATATTTCTTAAGAAGCTTCCTATGTTTTTAACGATTGCTTGTGCCAATGTGACGGGTCAATTTAATTCAAGCCCACACCTACTTGTTTCATTTGGCTTTGCACAATCGTTCTAGTGATGATGACAAATTAAATATCATTGCGAATTTTAGAGTGAATTTTGGAGAATACGGTAATGAAGCAGATAGGCAAAATTTTAGCAATTATTGTTTTTTTAGGACTTTCCCTTCCCTATGTTTTTGGTATAGTTGCCAATCGTCATGCTGTGCGTTTTGTTGATAGACTGAATGTACTGTTAGCTAAACAACACGCAACTGAACTCAAGATAATGGCTTTCCATCGCGGTTGGTTTTCATCTCAAATACTTTTAAAAATGAAACAAACTACAAACGGACACCTTGACATTAAAACTGTGCCGATTGTTTTAGGGCATGGACCAGTTTCTTTTGTAAATGGTCATATTATGTTTGGTGTGGGTACCGTCAGTATTGCTGATTTTCAAATAGGCAATCCAGTTCCTTGCCGCATTAATGCAAAAATGCATTTTGATTTTTCTGGTGGGTGGTCTGCGTTTTTATTATTAACACAAAATAAAGTTGCTATCTTAAAGAATATTGTTAAGTTTCATATCCCTGAACTGCTAGTTCGTGTCGATAGCAATGCCGCTGCTACACATATCGTATGGCATTTCTCGGGGTCTGGTTTGGAAATGGTTAATATTAAAGACCGATTAACCTTAAAGCTTAAAAATTTTTATGCAACAATGAATCAGGATGTTTCAAATGCTAAAGATTGGCAGGCAATGTTTAGCGCTGGCATACGTGACCCAGAGTTGAGATTGGATACAATAAAAAACGCCTTAGATTTTTCTATTACTGCAAATAAAATTAATTTCAATAATCTTCAACTGAATACACAAACCATAACAGCAATATTGAACCAGTTAAAAATATTATTACAAAAAAAAGAGGCAACAGGACGCATTGATTCAGAACAACTGTTAAATCTGGTACAACAACTTATTTCAGTAACTGTGACAAAAAATACAGATGCAACTGTGAAAAATTTGACGCTGACAACGCCTATGGGACAGATCAACTTAAATTATAAAATTGCTTTCCCCGCTTTAAAACAACAGCATGATTTTTCAAAACTTGCTGAGAACATATCCTCGTCTTTGATGCTGCATGTTCCAAATTGGGAATATAATAATATTAAAAATCATTTCGGCATGAAAATATCGCATTTTATGTTTCACAGTACGAATAAAAGCTCATCATTAACGAATGAAACAATAACACTAGAGAATTTATTTGTTTACACATTAAACCCTGAATCGTCGCCAATGATGACTAAAAATGATGAACTATATTTAATTCACCATCTTTCGTTAAGTAACCAATTAGTAAAGAATGCTCAAAATTCATCTAACACAACACAATTCGATATTAAACATGCTTGCATTGTTCAGGATTGTTTTTACAATTTTCATGATCGTTTTGAAATTTTAAATTTAAATTCCCCTGCGTTCACTATTTTAGGTGAATCAGCGCAAAAACTATCTTCACATGCAGTTGACACATCTGTGTCAAAACAAAATCAGGCCATAGAGCCCTATTTAAAATTAATAACACCGAACACAAAAATAGTGTTTTCACATAACATGACCACATCCTCTGGTGTGACAAAATTAACTGGCACATTGTCTTGGCCACACTGGACGAAGCAAACCCCTCTCACAATTGATTCTCTAATACAGCAGGCGGTATATGGCGTTCATCTGATACTACCTGTGAAATCTGTCAATGCATTTTTGACAGCACCGAAAAAAGCGCCACATGCAAATCAATCTATCAAAACGACGACAGCTGCGCGTCCATCATCCCTGGAACGTATGCGTCAGATAATGGAAAACGCGATTCAAAAAGATTATTTTAAAAAAATAAATGGGGTGTATGAGATAAATGTGAAGGGCCATGGTAAAGATTACGTTTTTAACTAGACGATTCGTCTCAGGTATTATGTGGCGGTGGGGATTTTAGGATGAAAAAAGCATTAGAAAATTTATTGTTAAAAAATAATATGCCAAAAAATATAAATGTCATTGTATCCCCCCACACTCAAGTGTCGTCATCTGTATTACGTTATATAGTGATATCTCTTTTGATGTTTTTTGTATCATGCGGTGTATATGCCATTACAGAAAATACAGCCGCGAGCGTGAGTTCGCGGGTGGCTGGGAGAGTGACCTCATTTACTGTGAATAGGTCAGTGGGTATGGCTGTTGTGGCTACTCAAGCGGGGGCTAGTAGACTAGCTGCCGGCACTGGTGGGACGCTTACAGTTGTCAGTGGAAATGTTGTTATGAGAGTCGCTCCGATACAAGTAATTAACGGAGTCGCAACTTTTGTGTTGGGTGAAAATCCCATCACTTTAGCGATTAACCTTGCTACAGGCGACCCTGAAAGTGTAGGAAATAGCATAGTAACTGGAATACTGGCACCTTATCAGGGAAGTGCGTCTGAAATAACTGTAAATGTGGCTCAGCGCTTTGTTGATGCTGTTGGAACAGCTGCTAATCCACTTCAAACTGCTTTGAATATGGCAGGAGTTAGTAGTCCGACACTCGATCTTGCATTTGCGGCAATAAATATTGTTAACCCCATGTTTTGTCTTCAGGCAGCCATAAACTTTGTGCGAGACCCAGAGGGAACAATACTTGGTGCGGTTGATACGGTAGTAGGTGCTGCGCATGAGGTCGCTAATTTTGCGACGGATTTAGGTAATGCTTTCGCAACTGCCGCAGGTATTTTTGGTGGAGGAGATGATTCTGCTAGACGCGAGCAATATATAGCAGCTCGTAGGGCAGAAAATACACGGGTAATGAATGCGTTTGATGATAATATTCGGATTTTACAAGACCTAGAAAATGCGGAAAGGCAGCGACAGGTAGCTAACGGTACTTTGTCGCCTAGTATAGCAAGACGACAGGCGCGAGGAGGGGGACCTGCATCGCAGTTACGCAGTCAAGTAACCGCTTTGGTTAATCAACGCGATGACCCTAGTGTGTTGCCTGATATTAATGCGAGATTCCCTGGTGGGTTTCCTATAGTTTCACAAGATGTACTAGATAGAGAAACTGCAATTCTACGACTGCAGAATGAAGCTGCTAGACGAGTTGGAATTCTAAGGGATCAGGCAGAAATGACAATCCAGAATGCAATACGGCAAGTGCAAGAGGAAGCACGACGCCAGACTCAGATAAGGCATGCGCTAATCTGTGCGCTGGAATTAAATTGTAATGTATCAGATGAGTGGGTTACTTTATTATCTACGAATGGTTATGGCAAGTTTGTGCCAAACGGTCGAGGGTTACCAAATGATACCCGTCTAGCTATATCGACGGCAACGCAATGCATGCTGGACGACACCTGCACATTAACACAGACGCAGCTGAATTTATTAGTTGAATATGACATTATGACTCCGGTAGAAAGTGAAGTTATACCAGCTGCTTGTGCGCCGAACGACCTCATCTGTCGGGCAGTAGAGGGGGGAAGAGATCCAAGATCAGAGTGTCGAAGCGTTGGCAGGGCTTGCCCTACCGTGATTCGAGAAGCTTTTGATGATTACTATGTGAGGCATGGTGTTTGCCAAATCTACGACAGCGAGTGTCGGGATAAGAAAGATCGGATAGAAAACGATATAAGAAGAGGACGTGATCCAGAAGGAAACTGTAGAAATTTAGGTGCCGTCTGCCAAATTTGGATTCGAGAAGCTTATGAGGAGCTTGGTGTTTGTCCTCCGGGCAGCACTGCGTGTTCAATTCCGATTGTACAAAGTACAGCAGCATTACAAGCTGATATTTCAGGAGGTGTTTCTTCTGTCGTTAGTTAATGTTTTCTTAATCTTCTATAGGTAAGCTTAACGCATATTCATAATATGCTGATACAGATATGAAACTTCCTTCTTGGTTGTACTATGCTGCGCGAACCTCAGAGAGTATTTCACCTGCGGCGGTATTTGATCCCTGTGCTGCATTTGAAGATCAACCGTGGACAAGCAGTGCAGCACCTTCTAGCCAACAATGTCCTAAAACAATTGTCGTTGCGTATCCATCCCTTGTTGAATTTTCTTCAGGAATCCTGATAGCAGTTTTTAATTTTTTAGAAAGAGAAGGATTTAATATTCACCATTTAGAGGCAGACAGGCATTTCAACCCTGAAACCGATTATAAAAAAATAACCGAAAAAATGGGCGTTTCGCGTGATCACATGGTGGTATTGGATTCAATGCGTATGCGGGAATTACTGACCTGCTTGCAATCGCCACAATTTAAGAGAGTTTACGGATTTCATAATGCCTTTAAATTTTCAATTTTTGAAAATTCCGCAAAGCCGTTTGATGCACATCAGATGGTGTGTCAGCCAGTAGATGGATTAACAGTGAATGGGGATGAAATTGTTTTATTATTTAATAAAATCCTTAAGGAAAATAATATACCTTTTTTTATTTACTCCTTTTCAGATCTTAAGTCGAATACAGCAATGATTATGGCAATACATGCACTTTTTTTAAAAAATGATGCATACAGGGAATTTATTTTAGCAATTAAAGCAAATTCAGTTAAAAGTGTGATTAACCGTGATTTTTTTGAAAAAGCAGTTCATTGTTTAATTGCACTGCTTTTGCCAGAGCTACGTCAATATTTGACAATGGATATGTTATATAATTTTTCAGATGAAAACGAAATCCTAGAAAAATTTATTTTATCGGACGATGAATTAAGATCGCGTTTGTCAATTTCACACATAAGAAATATCCTTTCAGAGAACGAAGCACTACAAAAATATTATGAAATTGTTCATTACACCGATGATATATTTTCGCATCCTGTCTTGCTTGAAATTCATGAACTTGATAGAAAGACGGTTGCAAACATAGAAATGGCAGCGCATGAAGGTCTGCTAGATCTTACTAAAATTAAATCACTTCGGTTGATTTTTCCTACTTACATTGAAGATGAGGATGAACTTTTTAGATTTGATATAGAATTTAATATGTTATACGATTACATACTGCAAAATCTAACTAATTTAAAACATATTGAAGTGCCTGATGTATACGCATTCGCATTTGAAAGATTGGAAGAGTTTAGTAATATTACTATCGAATCAAATACAAAAAGTCGAATGTATCAACCAGATATAAAATCGAATATTTTATACATCCATAATCAAGCTGTGAGGAATCATCAGGTCAGCTCAGAAGGGTCATTAGCAACGCAACATTATACTATGGTTGAAGGAGGAGAAGTATTAAGTAAGGATTTTTCATTGCCGCGTGTTCGCACAGTTAGGGTAAGCTATGAGTATGTATTTCAGCAGCTCCATAAAATAGTGGTTAAACCTGTAAAAATAACACCCGTCAGATGCTATTTTGCAGATAATAATTGGCTTGATTATTTACGTACGTTGAATAATGATTACTATTATGTAAAATTTTCACAGACATTGTCATTAGGTTATACGCGTTTATTGTCGATTCATGCAAATGAAACAATTGCAGGTCTTGTGACGCATGATGGCCAGATAATCCCAGGCTTGTCGATTGTGCAGGGTGATGATGGTTTTTACCATGCATGCTCGACTCTCTCTATGAGCATTACTTTTGTAGTCGCGGTTGAAAAAAAATATTATTTTGATGATGCTTACAAGCAATTAAGCATTGATGATCCTATTCAAAAAATTATTGATGAATATTGTCAAACATCTTTAGGTTATTCTCGAATTGCTGATCCTAATAAGTGTGTTCCTAAATTAGCAGAAGCTGTTGATTATAAAGCGTGGTGTGAGCAATTATTTCAACAGCGCGCAGGTGTTTGCTGGCATCGTGCATTGTCGGTAAGTGAAAAAATAAAAACGCTTTTGCCGAACGAGGCCTATCGTGTCGAAATTGTGACTATTGACAATAATCATGAAGCACTTGAGATTTTAAATTATGGAAATTACATTTTAATTGATTTAGGGGGAGGTGTGAATGTTACACTCAGCTATCAGCAGTTGCCTGTCTCAAAATTAGCTGGTGTGGATGATTTGAGCGGTGTTTCTGATAACCCAGCAATACCAAAATCTGAATTAAATAATGCATCTGAAATTATAAAAACAAATAAATTAGCGCCTTTTCTAATGGAATCAATTTTACCGCATTTCTGTGATGCTATTGCTGATTTTTTTGAGATTATTGAAAATAATCAATATAGTAAAATTTTGCTTCGAGTTGACTCAACTGAAAAAACAGCCAATTTCCTATTAAGAAAATATTCAAAAAATAATAATATTTTTTATGTCGATACCGTTAAATTGCTCGCTGCCCAAAAAGAAGATGTTGTTATTGATCAGCATCAACAACCACGCTATACAAATGTCACACCATTGGAATTATTTTTGCGAAAATCAGCAGAAGAGATAGGCGCGCGATATTTTTTATTAATTGATGTCAGACAAACGGTGTTGGATGCCAAAACCTTGGTTTCTATGAGCACATTATTTTATTCGGGTGCTCGCAAAATTTGTGGATGTGACGTTTCTGATAATGTATGTGTTGTCGCCATAACTGACCAAATGCCGGATGATTCCGCTTTTCTTTCGCGTCAAGATATTGTTTTAAATTTGAGTCCAGATTTGATTTCAAATGACGTGAATTATGAAAAAAGCGATACATTTACTGTTGATTTGTGCGGCACCTCAGATTGGAAAAAAACGTTATTTGGCCCTGTTGTTTTAAATAACAATAAAATGCATTGGCTCGAATCTGAATTTTCTCGCCGATGTAATTTATTTCCGCCCGGTATTGAGATTATGATTACGGGTTTTCGAAAAGAAGATCAGCAAGAGATGAAAATTTTTTTTGAAAAATCTAAATCGCTCGGGTTTTTTGATTATCGTGGTTATCGACTTTTTATTCCAGATGGCATGACTTTTAATTTTAATGGTCATTATGATTTTTCATGTTTTGCATCTCAAAGCATTACTATTAATGCAACAACTGATAACCTAAACGAAAATCATTATGAAATTAATACTGATACGTTTGACTTATTGTTGCATGACAAAGTAGTTTCAGGAGGTGTTTACAATCAAAAGCCAGGGTTGCTTGAAATGCATTCTCAAAAGACATTGCATTTGTTTATTACTTCTCAATTGTCGAACTGTCAATGGTGGATTTTGTTTTCAATGGCTGAAAAAAACAATATTCAATTGATGTTGATGCTGGCTCCTAATATTAACTTGCCTGAAACTTTAGCTTGTGAAAAAGTTGAAGCTATTTGTCATGAATTTTCCACCCAAGATGATTGTGTTTTTATTACCAATAATATCAGCGCAGCAGCTGCTGAAATTTTTTCTGGAAATGACAGTGATTTTGATGTTGAGGATTATTCTTTTCAGGATCTATTTCATGCCATCTTTTTTGAAAAAAATAAAGGTGAATTTTCTGATTTTTCAATTTGTAAAAGTGATGTTTTATTGCGCTTAATTAAGGGTGATACTATTATTCTTAAGGGCGAATTTTCTAATGACTTATTGTCTTATATGAAAACATTATTACTACCAAACCCTTATTTATGGATTAATGGCGAAAAAATAATGATTTCTGGCAAATTAATCTTAATCATTGAAGATAAAAAATTAACGCCAGATTCAATATCGTCTTATGATAATTTTTTTGATTTCCTAGATAATATTTCAATCTGGACTTATCCAAATCCGCCAAAATCGACGCCTATCATTATTGATGAGCCTGATTATTCGAGTTACCCTTCTTTAGAAAAAGAAGATTCTATTGCTTTTATTGAAGCGAGAATAAAACGATTGTTTGATGCTTTGCAGGATAATGCTTTACTGCAATTGATTAGTGAAGCAGGTAAAGGTAAAAGTCGTTTAATACAATTAATAGAAAATAGTTTTCCAGACACTGTTACAATTTACCGTGAAATGGATAATTTTGAGAAATATGCAAATGATCATTTCGATAAAATTAAAATATTATTTATCGATGAATCTAATATTGATGATTTTCATTATACGATGTTCTCACCTTTAAAGAGGGGTGGTTCTCGACAGATTTTGTATCGCAGGAAAATTTATTTGCTGGATGAAAATCATAAAGTTGTTTTTGCACGTAATCCCAATGAATATGGTGCTGGACGAATGGCGCAAAAATTATTTGAAGATGGTTCTATTCCTGAATACTATTTTTCTGATTTTTCACCTGCGTATATTTATCATGAATTATTAAAGCCTATTTTTGATTTGGCAAATTTGAAAGTATCGGAAGCTGATTTTAAAAATGATTGCCATGTGTTTATTGAGAGTTATTTTACTCGTCAAAATAAAACGGTTCGTCAGTTGCAGCAAACCGTTTTGTCGTACTGCTTAGCGCAAAAAAAGAATGATTCTTTATTTCAAACCAGCCTTTATTGTGGATTTTTCACTAAAAAAGAAAATGATGACAGAAGATTCGTGCTGACAGAATCTTCAATTGCAGTCAGAGCAAGCTTAGAATCGTTTATTCAAATTAAAAAATTACAAGCGCATGTGAAATTGCCTGCGGGTATTGGATCAAATGGTGTTTTTATTTCGGGTGAGCCAGGCGTTGGCAAAACTGCGTTAGCAGCTTATATGTTTAAAAAATATTGTATTGATTTTATTACGATTGATGCCAGTTTAATGCCTGAAGTGAGAGAAGCATTGTCATTGAAGGCTTTTCATGCGGGTTATGCGTTATTTGCTGACAGGATGAATTGTTATTCTGATGGGCGATGGGCAAAATTTATTAATAAATTATTAACAGGTGAAGATCCACTAACAGGTGAACCTCCACGAAAACAAGGGTTTTTCTTATTGGCCACGGGTTATGATGCGCATCATGTAGGTTGCAGTGTCATTGATCCTGCATTGCTAAGTCGTTGTTTAAAATTGGCATTACCGAAACCCACAAAATCCGATATTAAAAATATTGTACTGAATGAAGCTGATGATTTTGATGTTGATGCGTTGGCAGATGATTTTGACGCATTACAACAAATAAGTGATCAAGTAACCTTGCACGGATTACTTCGGGCTTTACCTGCTGTTTCATTGGCTTATCAAAATGAATTAAGGCAAGCGTGCAGTTAGTAGGCAAATAACACTTGTATTTCTTATTTTTTCACATTATTATGGCGACTTATTGCGGGGTGGAGCAGTCTGGCAGCTCGTCGGGCTCATAACCCGAAGGTCGTAGGTTCAAATCCTGCCCCCGCTACCAAATGTTGTTGATCCATGTGTTATTGATTAAGGGGCCTTGTGCCCCTTTTTTGTCGCTTTGCGGGCCATTAATTTCTGCCCGCGACGCTCGGGATTCTGAGGTATGTTAGATAAACGAATACATGATGTCATTGAGCCAACCATTCGTTCCTTAGGGTTGGAATTGTGGGCGTGCGATTTACGCAAATCGGGCAATCAGGCTGTATTACGCATTTATATCGACCGCGACACGGGTGTTACATTAGAAGATTGCACGGTGGTGAGTCGAGAAATTGGTGCGCTGTTAGATGTGGAAGATCTTATTAAAAGTCATTACCAGCTTGAAGTTTCTTCACCTGGTTTAGATCGTTTATTATTAACACTTAACCATTTTTCTCGTTACGTAGGAAAAATGGTAAAATTAAAATTGCGTTCACCGCAAGAAAATCGTCGACAATTAGTTGGGCGTATTGAAAAAGTGGTGGATGACAAAATTTATTTGCTTGTTGAAACGAATACGATAAGCGTGAAATTAAATGAGATTCAAAAGGCTAATTTAATCAGCTCAGAGCCCCGAGCGTCAGCGAGTGGAAGCTACAAAGAACGACATTAAAATTATTTTAAATTTTACTAAAGAAAAAGAAAACTTTACTACAGAAGGTGATCTTAAATGAACAAAGACATATTATTAATTGCACAATCCATCGCTAATGAACGTGGTGTTGAAGAAGAAGTTATTTTCGAAGCGATTGAAGCCGCTTTAGCAGCCATTGTGATAAAGCGCTATTTGCCGAAAGAAGTGTTGGTGCGCGTGGCGATTGATCGTAAATCAGGTGATTATAATAGTTATCGTCGTTGGGAAGTGGTGGCCGATGATGCTGTTGAGATGCATGAATTTCCCGAACAAGTCATGGGATTATCTCAAGCGCAATTAATTGATGCTGATTTAGCCATCGGTGATTTCGTTGAGGAATCAGTTGAAAATCCTGAATTTGGTCGTATTGCAGCACAACAAGCAAAACAAGTATTGGTACAAAAAGTACGAGAAGCCGAGCGTGATAAAATTATTACGCAAAATCAAGCTAAAGTTGGCACATTATTAGTGGGCACCGTGAAACGCGTAACGCGTGATCATGTGATTTTAGACATGGGTGAAAATGCAGAAGGTTTGTTATTGCGTGAAGAAATGATTCCACGCGAAGCATTTCGTATTGGCGACCGTGTTCGTGTCTTTTTAAAAGATGTGCGTAAAGAAAAACGTGGCCCACAATTATCATTGAGCCGTATTTCTTCTGAGTTCTTGATGGAATTATTTAAAATTGAGGTGCCAGAAATTGGTGAAGAAGTTATTACCATAATGAGTGCTGCACGAGACCCAGGTTCAAGGGCAAAAATTGCGGTTAAAACCAATGATGGTCGAGTGGATCCTATTGGCGCCTGTGTGGGTATGCGTGGTGCGCGTGTGCAGGCAGTGTCGAATGAATTAAACGGCGAACGGGTTGATATTATTCTGTGGGATGATAACGCAGCACAATTGGTTATTAATGCCATGGCACCAGCAGAAGTTTCTTCCATTGTTGTCGATGAAGATCATCACTCAATGGATATTGTTGTGACAGAAGAACAGTTGTCGCAAGCCATTGGCCGTTCGGGTCAAAATGTGCGATTGGCTAGCGAATTAACCGGTTGGACGCTTAATGTCATGACTGAACAAGATGCAACAGTAAAAGAAGCATCAGAGTCGAGTAAACATAAAGATATGTTTGTTAATAAATTAGAAATTGATGAAGCTGTTGCGGATGTATTGGTTGCAGAAGGGTTTACTTCTTTGGAAGAACTCGCTTATGTTCCTATTGCT
Organism: Gammaproteobacteria bacterium RIFCSPHIGHO2_12_FULL_38_11; assembly: GCA_001801515.1. Next base: position 13,480 of record MGXX01000040.1, on the reverse strand, counting down.
GAATTAAAAGCGATTGAAGGTTTTGATGATACAATTGCTGAAGAATTACAACGCCGTGCAAGTGATGTGTTATTAACACAAGAATTAATGGGTGATAATACAAAGCATAAATTACCGGCAGATGATTTATTGGCTGTTTCAGGCATTACGCCTGAGTTAGCAATGCAACTGGCTAATCACGGTATTGCAACACGCGATGATTTAGCGGAATTATCAACGGATGAATTATATGATTTGTTGCAAATGGATGCTGAAGCAGCGGGTAAATTAATTATGAGTGCAAGGGCGCATTGGTTTTTGTAGAGACGCGATTTATCGCATCTCCAGTTCGCGGAAGTCTACATTTTGAGGTTTTTTATACATGGCAAACGTCACAATTAAACAATTAGCGGAGTTAGTTCGTATGACTCCAGATTATCTGAAAGAACAGCTGAAAGAAGCAGGCGTTGCTGTTGTGAGTGATGATCAGGCTATTTCAGATGATGAAAAACGAAAACTATTATTATATTTAAAAGGCCGTAGTGTTGCAGCACCTTCTGCAGCAGCGACAGCACGCCCTAAAATGACTTTACAGGCACGCTCCAATCGTCAAAATAGTGTGGTAATGCAAGGGAAAAAAAGTATTAATGTAGAAGTGCGTACGAAGCGCGCGATTAAACCACCTGTTATTGTTGCAGTACCCACTGCTAAAAAAACTGAAATCGCGCAATTGGCTTCAGTTGATGAAGTTGAAAAATCAAAAACAAAAGCAGTAACATCAGAAAAGCCTAAAAAATCAGGTGAAAAACCATCAGCACAAAAAAATATTTCAGAAGCACCCACAAAAGAAACAACGTTAGGGAAAAAATCGAAAAAAGGTAAATCGTCATTTTCTGAAGATGAAGGCGAAAAAGAAGTCAATCGAAAGAAAGCCGTGAAGCAACGCGATATGCGCACGCGTCGTTTCGATCCCTTGGTTGTGCAAAGTGATGACGATGAAGAGGGTGACGGTTATTATGGTCATCGACGTCGTAAGAAGTTTAAGCTTAAAGAAAAACATACAATTGAACATGGTTTTGAAAAACCGGTTGCGAAAGAAACGCATGATGTCAGTATCCCAGAAACAATTTCAGTTGCTGAATTAGCGCAGAAAATGAAAATCAAGGCAGCAGAAGTCATTAAAGTGATGATGGGGTTGGGTGCGCTGGTGACGATCAATCAAGTGATTGATCAAGATACGGCTGCATTGGTCGTTGAAGAGATGGGT
>MGXX01000040.1:0-12223 GCA_001801515.1 Gammaproteobacteria bacterium RIFCSPHIGHO2_12_FULL_38_11 | reverse complement strand
GATGACAAAAGAAAATGCGATTGAAGAAGGATTGCTAGATTACACGGAAACAACTGATCGAGAAATGATTTCACGCCCGCCTGTTGTGACGATTATGGGGCACGTCGATCACGGTAAAACATCACTTTTAGACTATATTCGTCGTACAAAAGTAACAGCTGGTGAAGCGGGTGGTATTACACAGCATATCGGTGCGTATCATGTCGATACTGATCGTGGAACGATTACATTTTTAGATACGCCGGGTCACGAAGCATTCACCGCAATGCGTGCACGTGGTGCGCAATGCACAGATATCGTTGTTTTGGTTGTTGCAGCAGATGACGGTGTGAAACCACAAACGGTTGAAGCGATTAAACATGCTAGCGCGGCTAAAGTGCCTGTTGTTGTTGCGATAAATAAAATGGATAAACACGATATTGATCTTGATCGCATTAAAACAGAATTATCTCAGCACGAAGTGATTTCAGAAGAATGGGGCGGTGATACGATGTTCCATTATATTTCTGCGAAAACAGGGGATGGTGTTGATAAATTGCTTGAAGGTATTTTATTACAAGCGGAAGTATTAGAACTAAAAGCGCCGAAAACAGGTATGGCACATGGTGTTGTATTGGAATCACGTTTGGATAAAGGTCGTGGTCCGGTTGCTACTATTTTGGTGACAAGTGGACTATTGAAAAAAGGCGATATTTTATTGGCCGGCAGTCAGTTTGGTCGCATTCGCGCGATGATTGGTGATAATGGTTTGCAAACAGAATCAGCAGGCCCTTCAATTCCTGTTGAAGTATTGGGATTGTCAGCTGTTCCGTCTGCGGGTGACGAAGCGATTGTTGTACCAACGGAAAGAAAAGCGCGTGAAATTGCAGGTTATCGACATGGTAAGCACCGTGATGTTCGATTAGCAAAACAACATGCAATGCGTTTAGACAATCTCTTTACGAAAATGGGTGTTGAAGCGCAATCTGTATTGAATATCGTATTAAAAGCGGATGTTCAAGGTTCATTAGAAGCGATTATCGAAGCATTAAATAAATTATCGACATCGGAAGTAAAAGTAAATGTAATTGTGGGTGCAGTTGGCGGTATTGCAGAATCAGATATTAATTTAGCGATGGCATCCAATGCTGTTGTTCTTGGATTTAATGTGCGGGCTGATGCAGGTGCGAGAGCATTAGTTGAAAAGGAATCTGTTGATTTGCGTTATTACAGCATTATTTACGATTTAATTGATGAAATTAAATCAGCAATGACAGGATTATTAGCGCCGAAATTTGAAGAAAAAATTGTGGGCTTGGCACAAGTTCGCGAAGTGTTTCGCTCATCTAAATTTGGTTCAATTGCAGGCTGTATGGTTATTGAAGGTACAGTGCGTCGCAATCTTCCTATTCGTGTGTTGCGTAATAACGTTGTCATTTACGAAGGTCAATTAGAATCGCTTCGTCGTTTTAAAGACGATGCAAGTGAAGTACGCAATGGTATGGATTGCGGCATAGGCGTGAAAAATTATAATGACATCAAAAATGGCGATCAAATTGAATGTTATGAACGCATTCAAGTAGAAAGAACGTTGTAAAATATAATCATCACAGAAATGCGCCCGGCAGGGTGCGTGTGATTCATGCAATAAATTAGAGGTCTTCGCATTGCCAGGCAAATCAAAACGTACCCATCGCACAGCAGAATTAATTCAAAAAATAATTGCATTAGCATTATTGAAAGAAGTTTCAGACCCACGCTTATCCAAAATCACGATTACCGGTGTTGATTTATCCCCGGATTTTAAACAAGCTATTGTTTTTTTCTCAATGCTTGATCCAACAGATGAATTCATTCAATCCGCTGAGAATGCATTTAAAAAAGCAGAAGGGTTTTTTCGATTATTGTTATCACGCTCAACCGAATTGCGTCACACGCCGAAATTATTTTTTCGATATGATATGACTCCAATAACTGCAGAACGAATTTCTGATTTATTGAGAGAGTGATTAGGTGAAAGTACTGTACACAGGGTTGATATTATATTATCCTTACTTATATTAAGCTAATTTTATATGAGTAAGGCAAAATGCAGTTATCCTTGACACTTCTAGAAGAAATCGCGTTTAACAATCCTTGGTTGGTGAATGCCGCAAACCCAGTTCCTGAAACAGTGGATTATCAAAAACGTATTCAAGAAAAATTTTTAATGGATCCAGAGTGGGATCGGTATTGCATTCTCATTATTGGTCCGCGTCGCGCTGGAAAAACGACCTTAGGTTATCACCTGTCTCATACCTTATTGCATCAAAAACGCTTCGATAATTTGTTGTATTTAAATTGTGATTTACAGACGATACGTACGCAATTAACGCCCACAGTGATTATTGCCTTACTCAAATATTATCATCTGCAAAAACCTATTTTGTTTATTGACGAAGCACAACGTCTCGAAAACCCTGGTTTATTATTAAAAGCATTGATCGATCTACATCAACCGATTAAATTAATTGTTTCTGGCTCATCACAGCTTGAAATGAAAAGTAAAATCAGTGAATCTATGGCGGGTCGTGCAATTGAATCGCTGGTATTACCGCCGTCATGGTTTGAATTTCAGAATTTAATGTCGCTGAATGAAAAATTAATTTTTGGATGTTATCCTTCAATTATAAAATCACAACATAAAGAATTTGTGTTGGGTGAGCTATACAAACAATATATTGAAAAAGATATTGTTGAAATTTTAAAAATCGATAAGCCACACGTGATTGAAAAACTGATTACCTTAATTGCACATTCAAGTGGTCAATTGGTTAATTACCAAACGCTTGCAAATGACTGCCAAATCAGCATTCCCACTGTCCAGTCGTACTTAGACAAATTTGAGAAAACATTTGTCATTGCAAAAATAACGCCATTTGTAGGTAATAAACGCACAGAGATCACTCAAAATCCAAAATATTATTTTATTGATAACGGTTTTCGCCATTATGCTTTGCGAAATTTTACTGCATTGGATTATCGTGCTGACTTAGGTGCTTTAGTTGAGAATTTTGTATTTCAAGAATTATTGAAATTTAAAACGCAACATTTTTTAGATTTGACACTTTATTTTTGGCGGACAAAAGCAAAAGCAGAAGTTGATTTTATTGTTTATAAAAATGAAGATTGTTTTCTGCCGGTTGAAGTTAAATATGCCAATTTTAAGCGGCCTGCTATAACAAAATCTTTTCGATCATTTTTACAAGCTTATCAACCAAAAAGGGGTGTTATTATTACACGAGATTTATTGGCGCAAGAAACTTTTGAAAACACTTTAGTGCATTTTATTCCGCTTGAACTTTTAGAGAAATTATTTATTGAGATTAACATGGTCATGTCTGTTTGAACGTTATGAACGAATTTCGGATCTCAAAGACGCCGTTTATTTTTCCTGGTAGTGAGTCAAATCATTCGGTATATTCATACTCACACTCACACTCACACTCGTGTTGATACTTACTATGCGACTTAACGGTATTTTTTTATTAGACAAGCCCATCGGTATTTCTTCCAATGCCGCCCTGCAAAAAGTAAAACGCTTATTTAATGCGAAAAAAGCAGGGCATACAGGCAGTTTGGATCCACTTGCCACTGGCATGCTACCCATTTGTTTTGGTGATGCGACGAAATTTTCGCAATATTTATTAGACTCTGATAAAACGTATTTAGTCACAATGCAATTAGGTATTCGCACAAATACCAGTGATGCGGAAGGTGAAGTTATCTCAACGCGTGACGTGCCTAATTTTTCTTTTGATGATATCGATATTGCTTTTAATTCTTTTCGTGGAAAAATAAATCAAATCCCATCGATGTTTTCTGCTTTAAAACATAATGGAAAGCCATTATATGAATATGCACGCCAAGGTATTTTTATTGAAAGGCCGAGTCGTCCTATTACAGTTTATGATTTAAAATTAATTTCAATTGAAAATAATGCCGTGACTTTTTCTGTACACTGCAGTAAAGGCACTTACATTCGCACGATTGTAGATGATGTGGGCGAGCAATTAAATTGTGGTGCACATGTAACAGCTTTACGACGATTATCGGTTGGACCGTATTTTGAAAATCAAATGATGACAATTGCGCAATTGGAATTATTAATTCAAGCAAGCACTGATCTTCGAACTTTGTTATTACCCATGGATACTTCAGTGAATCATTGGCCTGCAGTCACCGTTTCACCAGCTATTGCTTTTGCTTTAAAACAAGGACAATCAGTAATGATTGCAGGTGCGCCCACATCTGGTTGGATGCGTTTTATCGAAAGCAATGGTGAATTTTTTGGTGTCGGCGAGACATTGCCTGATGGAAAAATTGCGCCACGACGATTGGTTGCAATAAATAATTAGTGAGATTCACTGATACCAATATTAATTCCGTAGGGCGTTGTATAGGAATTTAAATTCCAATTGTCTATACCAGAACAATTTGACTGTGTTGGATCATAATTTATGTTGCCTGAACCGTCAGATGTTACCACTATTGTGCACTGATCACCGGTAGTGGATGAGCCTATTACAAACCGCTCATATCCGGGTTGTAGATTCAGCATTCTCAATATACCAGAGCATGCATATCTTGTTCCGCTATCTACGGGGTTACACGTTCCGTTCATTAACATGGCATTGTCGGTACCAAAAGTTTGATAATAATCAGGTTGCACAGTCAAATCATCATTTGTAGAAATTTGATAATTCGATTCTATAAATGATGATCCTATTTTTTTAGATGCAGCAAAAGCGGTAATGGACACGAATAATAATGCAAGTATCAGTAATATTTTTTTCATAAGGGTTACCTTAAGTTAGTATAAAAGTGCCAGCGACCATGTTGGTGAGTTGATATCTTGACTGTGCGTAGTTTTACTATTTCGGCACAATACTGTCAATGTTTTTGTATGTGCATTATTGTTAAAAAAGCTGAAAAGGCCTGACATTGATTCATGAGCATTTTTAAAACCCGAATATAAACTTTTTCATTTCTCTGAAATAATATGCGCCTGTTTTCATTTATGCGTATTGACAAGTACACAAAAATTGTGTACTTTTAGGGATAGAAAATGACAATTTGTTTAGTTATTGTAAGCGAGAAGGCACAAAGAAATTTGCGAAAAGTTTCTCAGCATATCATAAGGAAATTTCAGTCTTGGACTAAAGAGGTTGAAGCTCGCGGCATTCTTAAGGTCAGGAAAATAAAGTCATATCATGATAAGCCTTTACAAGGCACGCGATTTGGTCAACGTTCCATTCGTCTTAATCGAAGTTATCGCGCTTTTTATGTAGTAAAAAATGACGAGCAAATTGAATTTATTGAAGTGCAGGGAACAGGTACGAAATAAGTCGTACAACTGGTGGCCAAGATGGCGTGAGATTTAAATGTTTTGATTGAGAAAATGTGAAGGAATGCTTATTGCATTTCGAACATTTTCGAATGAAAAACATTTAAAGATCACGTCATATTGGGCGATCAGTTGTACGACTTATTTCGTACCTGTTCCCAGGAGATTAATAAGCATGACTACTAAAGCATTAAAAAGAAAACGGCCAAAAAAAATCATTGTTCAGAAAAAAAGTGTGCCAGCATTACCTTTCTTGGAAGCACTGACTGGTGGCCGTTTGACATTAGGTGAAACTATTCAAGCTATTCGCCAATGTGATGAGATTAAGCAAAGCGATTTTGCGAAAAAACTCGGCGTTTCAAAATCCTACTTGTGTGATCTTGAAAAAAATCGCAAAGAAGTAAGCCTGAAAAAAGCAGTAGAGTTTGCTAAAATTTTGGAATATTCCGAAGAATTTTTTGTGCAATTAGCATTGGAAGATATGTTTGAGCGCCAAGGCTTGCATTTTGAGCTTAAGGTGAGCAAGGCGGCGTAAGGAACATGTTCCTAAGCCAATATCGACATCCATAACATCAATTTTATTCCCATTTGCTGAGACAATGTAAAAGGAAGATGTTTTCTAAAAGTGCCGCAACCGATTTTCTCGAATTTTTAAGAAACACTTAACAATCAATCTGTACAATATTCCATATTCTGTAACGTTAAGCATAAATTGTGAGGATTATCCCCGTGAGTCGACAAACTCCACCTGATGTTGTTCTGTTAACGTGCCCCATATTGTCTGAACTATTTTTCGATCCTGTTATGTCGGTACCTTGTGGCCACCTGATTGAATCGGACGCAAAAGATAAATTAGAAAGCCCTGGTCGTTGTCCATGCTGTCGTGAATCAGTTTTATCCTGGATACCTTGTCCCCCGATTTTTAAAAGCATGCTTGAATCCGAGCTGAAAAGAGCGTTGGCATTTAGAGATGACGCTGGTAACCCTGTTGTCACGCACAATGATATTCATTTCAATATGAATCAATTTGTAAAAATAGTGAATCAAAAAAAAGTGATTGATGAGAAAGGAAAAACTTTGCTCGAAGAAGGATTAAAAACACCCATTGGTGAACGTTATAGTGAACTATTAGCAAATGCCACCAATCATCTCAACGACAAAGCAGCTGAAGGAACACATGCAGGCAAATCCCCCATTGCAATATTAGCCAGCACGCAATCAGGTCGTGATTTATTACGCAAAAAATTAAAAATTGCATCAGGAAAATATTTTTTTGGAATTGCCGAAATTTCTGTCGAATCATTAAAAATCCAAGTTGATGGAAAAAGTATTGAAGAATGGCTTAATCCGACGATTGAACTTGCAATGCAAGAGCAAGCCATCAGAGCCAAAATAACGGCAGAACAACTATCTGAGTTTAACAAAGCACGATATGAATTTGTCAGAACAGCCAGATTATTTTCACACCCCCGTGATAACGCAGAAGCCAATTATAGTCCTTGCGATGCCGTGAACGATATCATGCAGCAAGTGGTTTATGGACAAAGAACAAAAGTTCGAGAAATGCTGGAGCAATTAAAACAGGATGATCCTCAATTATTAAAAACAGTGTTAACCTCTGTTGCGACCACACCCATTATCGATTACTCCGGTAAAACAATTGAAAACATGACATTGCTGCAGGCAGCAGCAGCTGCAGGTGATGTATCGCTTCATCCGGAATTAATTGCATCGGATATCAAGCATCAAGGCATGTGTGAAATCATCCAATCTTATTTTGATGCAAATGATAAAACAGAAATCGACACGCAATATGCAGCACTTTTTCCAAATGGTTTCGATGCCTGTGTTCAAGAACAAAAACACAAGGCTGAAACATTTCATTTGCTGGAATTGATGCTGGGCGCTATTTCACAAGCAACTCCTGCAGAACTCGATATGGCATTAAGTCTTAACGGCGCGAGATTTGACGAACAAGGTGATGCAACCCGACGAAAATCGTTTGAGCAATTATTATTCACGGAAAAATTCAATCGCTTTAGAGAAGTATCTGCAAAACGATTCTTGGGTGAAAGTATATTTAATCCATATTACTTACTACGCGCCCTTGAGCTTTATAATACATTCTGCGATCGATGTGAGCGTGACGCTTCACTCGACCCTACCTTAAATAAACGCAGATTATTTTGGTGTCAAATCATCGGATTTATACAGTGTTTTGTCCCTGCCTGTGTTGGACAAGCGTTCTCGCAAGGTCTCTGGTATCTCGTCAAAGTGGATCAAGATTCAAATTGGCGCCCAGAAGCCCTAAAAGATGGTTTTGAATTTCAACATGATCGTGGTTATTATTTTTTTCCGCGCGCGCGTTCTTGTTCTCATTTGGGATTTAATTGGGCCGCTGCCCCTCCCCCTACCCGGCGGCCGGGGGGCGGGGTGGATGTGGGGCGGGGTGAGGCCGGTCGCCAATTCCTACAAAAACTTATTTCGAGCAAAAACAGTTGTCAGTCAGAACTTATGCCGCACAGGCGAGCACACTCTCACGACCAGTCAGATAAACGTCGTTGCACGATGATGTAAAATTATTTTTTGAACCGAGGTTGTTATTTATCCTTTTTGCATTTTGAGCTTAAGCGGCGTAAGAAAATCACATCACAAACCGCGTTAATTTTAGTACTGCTAATAATTTAATTAACACAAATAGCGGCCCAATTAACAATTGCGTTGTACTTAATAATGAAATAGGTTTTAGTTTTTCAAAATAGGTTCCAATTAATTGTAAAATCCATCCACCTATAAATAAAATTAAAAAAATACTGCCGCTGAAGCTGTTTGGAAAAGGCTTTGCAACCCAAGCTGCGATGATCGTGAGTGGGATGGCGACAATCGCAGCAGCGATGGCTAATTTTTTGTGTAATAAAAAATAATAAATTAACACCCCAACAACAAAAATAACTGAAAATGAAATTTGAAATTTGGTAGCAAGGTCGATGCTGATCCAATTGAAAACCATTAGCAATGAAAAAATAACGGCAGGGACGCCAATATAATTCAAGATGTTGTTTATTTTATGGCTGTGTTGTTGTTGGTAAACAGACAGTTGCAATTCGAGTGATTTCATAGCGCCTCCTAAATATGTACAGTTATTATAAGCGCGATCGTGTGTTGCGCGCACTAAAAAACCACAGTAATATGCATTATCATTACTTTCTGGAGAATACACATGAAAAACGTTAAAAAATACCTATTGGCGGGGTTGGTTGTGGTAGCGTCACTTAATATGGCGGGTTGTACGCCAGGTAATAATGTTCCTGGATCAACGGCAGCAGGTGCAGTTGGTGGCGGTTTGTTGGGTGGCGCATTATCGGGTGGTAATGTTTATGGGGTAATCGGTGGTGCCTTGTTGGGCGGCATTATTGGTGACCAAGTGGGTCAGTATATGGATCGTCAAGATAGAATCAATATGCAAAGTGCGATTATCAATACGCCAGTGAATCAAGAAGCGACTTGGACTAGTGATAAAGCGGGTCCAAACGGTAGACCAGTGACCTACACTGTTAAACCAATCAAAAATTATCAATCTTCTAGCCATCGTTATTGCCGTGAATACCAAACAATCGTGACTGTTAATGGTAAAACACAAAAGGCCTATGGCAGAGCGTGTCGTCAAGCAGATGGCTCATGGAAAATCGCATCGTAGTTCGTCCCCGTCGTTTGCGCCGAACACCGGCGCTTCGGACGTTTTTACAAGAAAATACAGTAACTGTTTCCGATCTCGTGTTGCCGTTATTTATTAAAGCTGGAAAAAATATTCGTCATCCGATTTTATCGATGCCTAAACATTTTCAGTTAAGTGTTGATCAGCTTGAAAAAGAAATTGCAGAAATTCTTGCATTAAAAATCCCGGCTGTTATTTTATTTGGTATTCCATATGAAAAAGACGCGGTGGGTTCTGCGTCACTGGATGAGAATGGTATTATTCAAACGGCGATAAAGTTAATTAAAAAAATTGCACCTGAATTATTAATTATTTCTGATATTTGTTTGTGTGAATATACTGATCATGGGCATTGTGGTGTCATTAAAAATAATTGCGTTGATAATGACTCAACGCTCGAATTACTTACAAAACAAGCTGTTTCACATGCGAAAGCAGGAGCTGATATTGTTGCGCCCAGTGGCATGATGGATGGAATGGTTTCGGCTATTCGCGCTGCATTAGATACAAATAATTTCGATGAAACGCCCATTTTAAGTTATGCTGTGAAATATGCATCGAGTTTTTATGGTCCGTTTCGCGAGGCTGCTGAAGGTGCACCAAAATCGGGTGATCGTAAAAGTTATCAAATGAATACAGCGAATGCAAATGAAGCTTTGCGTGAAGTACAGTTGGATGTTGCAGAAGGGGCGGATATGTTAATGGTGAAACCCGCACAAAATTATTTAGACATTGTTTGCCGAGTTAAACAACAATTTCCTGAAATACCCTTGGGTGCTTACCAGGTCAGCGGTGAGTTTGCGATGATAAAAGCGGCTGCAGAAAAAAATTGGATTAATCATGATGCGGCTATGATAGAAAGTTTACTATCTATTAAACGGGCGGGTGCCGATTTTATTATTACCTATTTTGCGAAAGAGTTTGCCCGTACTGTATAACAGAGTGGATAAAATTATGCGTGAATCAGTCACTATATCGCCAGATGAGTTATCTGCAATCAGAAGAATAAAACAGGGGTTTGATGCCTATTTGGCAATAGAGGAAAATCCACTTTCCTTAATAAAGCTGGCTAAAATGTATTTCCATGATTTATTGTCACTGTCTGCATTTTTGTGGTGGTTGTTAGATAACAGAATTTCTGCACAAAGTATTATTGATTCAGGTTTTCTTCACCATTTTTTTATTGAGCATATATCGAATCAAGATGATGCAGAATCAATATTATTTTTTAAAAAAATGCCAGCCATCCTGATTGCTGTTAATAAAGAAAATGTTGCGCGTGAATGTGATTCAGTTAAATCGTTTCATGATCAGTCTTATTCTTCTGAAGATATCGATCAAGTTAGTGAAACATTTGAATTAAATTCTGATTATTGGGACACACTGGATGATTTAGTGACGCTTGCTCGAAAAACTTATTGTGGCATACGTGGTACAACGTTTGATAAACCTGCTGACGGAAAGTTTATCTCCACTAATTTATTTAACGAAGAATTTACGCACGATCATTCTCTTGAGCGAATAGTCATTGAGAAAAATGAATTAGGCCATGAATGCGTAGTTGAAAAACATTATGTTATTCCAGCGCTTCCGCCATTTGATTTTTGCTATGAGAATGAACTTGTCGATAGTTTATATCGCTTGTTTCAGCTTAATTTTATTACATTGCTCGATTTTACCAACAAGCACCATATAATTGCATTTGATTATCTTAAACAAAACAATGCTTATGATATGTTATTTACATTAAAACAGGCTATTATTAGTCAAACTTTAGATGTTGGCAATCCGACTGCGTTTGTGCAGGTGACTGCCTGTCTGTTCTCTGTGATGCATAAAAACGAATTTTACAATCTGTTATCCAAAAATTATTTTTTTCTTTATTTTGCAGCATGCAATAACCACTTAATTTCCATGTTGACCGAAAATAAACTTAAAAAATGCTTAAATCCGGTTTTCGCTAACCATACCGCAACACCGTCGATTATTATGCTTACTGCGCTTTTTAATCAGCTGGAAAAAGACACTCAAAATTACACTTCATCGTTTATTTTAACAATGCAAGAAAATATTTTCGAATTTGCGATGCGCTCTGAAAACCTTTCTGATGATGAAATATTTGCTTTGAAAAAACTCTCTGGTATTCAGACGTTTTGCATTAATAAAATAAAAGGCTATGAGAAAGCATTGGAAAAATGTTTTGATGACAAGAAGGGTGTTTATGATGCGTTTGAGTTAGAGTGGTTATCATTTCTTTCTCAGATGAATGCAATTAAAAAAATATTCCCGGATGTTTTTTTAAAAACACATTACCCTTTTAGTTCAAATGCGCTGAAAGCATTATTTATTGAGCACCAATATCGGAAAACTGCTCCTCCTCGTCGGTTTAATCTCAACTGCATTTTAAGAAAATTTCCTTTAAATGCGCTGCTTGATGTAGAAGAAAAAAAGGCAACGCACCGTCGAATTCTTCTTGATGCCTTGGTTTTTATTAAGAATTCAGAATTGTTGCTTGTTATTTTGCGTTATTTGACGAGTCATTATTTTGAGTGTGATCATAATAACTGGGTTCAATTGCGGTTTGGAGATAATAAATCAATATTTGAAAAAGCGATTTATAACAACAATCTTGTTTTGTGTGATTTAATTCTTGATGGCATGTCAACAGATATTAATTTTTTGCATGATGCAGCAAAAAAAGTATTTGAGCTTAACTTTTTTTCAGAAGATATGTATAAAAAAATATTTTTTGCAATTGATGCCTTTAATTGCCAACCCGCTAGACAAAGTAATGTGATGAATTATTTTACGTTGGTGAGCAATACGGCGAGGTTGGCTAGGCCTCCTTATGATTTTTGTCAAATTCTATTGGCACTTAAATTCATTGAACAATCTATGGTGGGCGGCATTAGAAAATTAAGTTTATTAATGTATTCGCTATCCGAGATGATTAAAAGCAACAGGGCGCTTACAACGAAAGCGTTGATAGATAAAATACTTATTTTTAAGAATTTACCCCAAAACGTGGCTTTGAGTCCGTGTTTAAGTGTACTGCTTCTTCAGGTTGAAGCTAAGAGGATTGATTTTGATTTGTTGCGGCAAAGTCAAAGTGCAGAATCGCTTAAGCGAAGCAGAAACGATGA
>MGXX01000039.1:1584-5697 GCA_001801515.1 Gammaproteobacteria bacterium RIFCSPHIGHO2_12_FULL_38_11 | reverse complement strand
ATATACGCTTGCGTTTTTGGGATACACCGATGATCCGTCATCAGAAACACTGATCGAGCTGACCTACAATTGGGGTAGGGTGGAATATCAGCATGGCGATGCGTTTGGTCATTTGTGTTTTAAAGTGGATGATGTGTATCGTGCCTGCGAACGGATCGAAGCGCAGGGTGGGGTGGTGACACGAAAACCGGGTCCGGTAAAAGGCGGCACCACCGTCATTGCTTTTGTGAGAGATCCCAATGGTTATCAAATTGAATTAATTTAGAAGTAAATTACGTTACAGATGACATCAAATGAATACACAGAAAATAACAATCGACACCAGCTTGGTTTGCAACCTGATTGCTTCGCAATTTCCGCAATGGAAAAATTTACCGATCAAACCCATTTTACCCGGCGGTTGGGATAATCGTTGTTATCAATTGGGCAATGAGATGATTGTTCGTTTACCCAGCGCTGAAAGATACGCGGATAAAGTAGCAAAAGAACAAAAATGGCTACCGAAACTGGCTGATAATTTGTCGTTGAAAATTCCATCACCTTTAGTGATGGGAAACCCGAGCGATCAATATCCCTGGCATTGGTCAATTTATCGCTGGATTCCTGGACAAACCGTTTATGACACTAAAACGGTTGATAAAAATGCCTTGGCAAAATCATTGGCGCATTTTTTATTAGAATTACAGGCGATTGATACCGTTGGTGCGCCACTATCTGGACAACATAATTTTTACCGTGGCGGCGATCTATCGGTTTATGATTATGAAACACAAAATGCGATTGAAATTTTAAAAGAAAAAATTGACGTTCTGAAAGCCAATCATATTTGGAAAAAAGCCTTATCAAGTCAATGGCAGAATGCACCTGTGTGGGTTCACGGTGATATCAGTATTGGCAATTTATTAATAGAGAATGAGCAACTTTCTGCTGTTATTGATTTTGGTGGCGTTTGCATCGGTGATCCTGCGTGTGATTTGGTAATTGCTTGGACATACTTTGATAAAATCAGCAGACTGTTATTTCAAGAAAACATGCGACTAGATTCTGATACGTGGAATAGGGCGCGTGGCTGGGCGTTATGGAAAGCGTTGATTGTTGCAGCACAATCGTCAAATACGAATCAAGTTGAAAAAGATCAGGCGTGGCATACGTTAGAAATATTATTGTCGGAATAATTCGCTCATGAATACGTTAGAAAAAAACATCACGAACCTCCACAAAGAAAAAGGTTTTCAATGGTTAGCTGATTTACCCAATATCATTAATCTCTTGGCGGAAAAGTGGTCGTTAACTGAAATTAATCCAGTGAGCAACATGAGTTGGCATTACGTGGCATTTGCAAAACAGAAAAATCAAAAATCGGTTGTCCTTAAAGTTGGGTGCGATGAAAAAGTCAGTCAAGACGAATATCTGGCATTACATTATTTTGATGGTCAAGGTGCTATTCGATTACTGGATTATGACACTGATCACTCAGCGCTATTGCTAGAGCAAGCAATACCCGGTGATTTATTGATATCGAAGCATAATGATATTGAAAATACCATTCGCATTTACGCTGATACGGTTAACACATTATTGCATCGTTCAGAAATACCAGAAGGGTTCACACATGTCAGCCACTGGTGTTGCGCCCTCGATCGAATAAGTGATGCACGTATTAATAAAGAATATATAGAGTTAGCAAATCAGTTACGATCATTTTTACTGAGCACTGCTCAAAATGAGCGTGTTTGCCATGGAGATTTGCATTGCGAAAATATCATTCACCACCAAAACCAATGGATTGTGATTGATCCGAAAGGCATTATTGGTGAAGTTGCCTTCGAAGCCGCAGCATTTGATTTGTTATCCAATGACGAATTAAAAAATAATGGCGATCTTTCTGCATTAATTTTATCCCGAACAAAATTATTATCTGATGCGCTTAATATTGAGCAGACACGATTATTGTATTGGATTTTTTTAAGAACGGTGATTTCAGCACAGTGGTTTGCTGAAGATGGTGGAGATCCAAGTAAGATGCTATTGATTGCAAAACACCTGCATCATTTAATAAAAAATCTGTTTAGTAAGAAAGCGTAGCGAAATTTATAGAATTAAAACAAATAAGGTTAGTGGAACGGTATGAAATTATCCAATAAATTATTTTTACTGGCATCTTTACTTCTATTTTCGAATACATTTGCAGGTGAAGATAAACTCAACGCCATCATGAACACTGTTTCACAAAGGCTCAATCAACTGGAAATTAAAAATCATGTTGAGATTGGATTATCTGCGATTGAAACCTACAACAATACCCAGATTAATTATCATGCCAACAAGCGCTTTCCGATGGATAGCACCTCTAAATTAATGACGGTATCAGCGATTTTGAAAAAAAGTGAAACTGATCCCGCGCTTTTAAATCGGAAAATATTTTTCACAATGAATGATGTCAAAAAATCAGGCTATGCGCCTATCACAGTCAAACACATTAAAAGTGGCATGACCGTTTCAGCGCTCTGTGCTGCGGCACTTGAAGATAGTGACAACGTCGCAGCCAATCAATTGATGAAAATATTGGGTGGACCCAGTAAGGTGACACAATTTGCGCGCTCAATTGGTGATGAAAAATTTCTATTGGTTCGATGGGAGCCAGCATTAAATTCTGCTATTCCAAATGACAAACGTGATACCACAACACCATCGACAATGACAGAATCCATACAAAAACTCGTATTGGGTAATGCATTAGGAAAGTCCCAACGTCAACAATTGCAAGTATGGTTGAAGCATTGCAAAACAGGCAATCATCGTATTCGTGCAGGTGTTCCAGATCATTTTATCGTTGGTGATAAAACAGGAACTGGTGGTTATGGTTCTATTGGTGATATTGGTGTTGTTTGGCGTCCGCAGGCATCACCCATTGTGCTTGCAATTTATGCGAGACAAAACGAAAAAAAAGCGCAAACGCCAGATAAAGTGATAGCAAAAGCGACAAAAATTGTGATGAATGAGATGATTGCTTTGCGCTAGCATGCCATCCAATGAATGAGAAATTTTTATAAACCCCTTGACCCTATTGTTACACGATACTTTATCTTGTGTCTTGTGAGGATAAACGACAATGAAACAATGGTATGTAAAAGAATTAAGCCAATTAACAAACGTTACGGTGCAAACACTGCATCATTACGATCGTATTGGTTTGCTTAAGCCTTCTGTACGTTTGGACAATAATTATCGTTTGTACTCCGAAAAAGACTTATTGAAATTGCAGCAGATTATCGCACTAAAATTTTTCGGATTTGAGTTAGGGCAAATTAAAAAGTTGCTGGAAGGTGATGTTGATATGGTTGATCATTTTACCGTTCAAGCTTCTTTTTTAGAGGAAAAAGCCGCAGCATTAATGGCAGCCAATCAAGCCTTGAAAAATATTTTATCTGAATGTCATCAAAATAAGTCGATTGCTTGGGAATCAATTATTAAAACAATCGAGGCATATCGTATGACACAACAATTAGAAAAAACATGGGCGGAAAAAGTATTATCAGCGGATGAATTAAAACAATGGGCAAGCTTTCAGCGTGAGTTAGCATCACGCACAGATGAAAAAGAATCCTTCGAAAAAAATTGGCGTGAACTGGTGTCACAAGTGAATGCGAATTTGAAAAATGATCCATCCAGTGAAATTGCAATCACGCTTGCAAAACACTGCATGGATATGGTCAATTCGCTTTACGGAGATAAATACAAACAATTGCAACGCGTTGTTTGGGAAAAAGGATTTCAAGGTGGCCATATTGGTGCGGAACATGGGTTGTCTAATGAAGCTGTTGCCTGGCTAGATAAAGCGGTATCTGCTTATTATGGCGATCGAATCACAAAAGTAGTTATGCAAATTGGCAATCAATCCGATGATGTTGTGATTGAGCTTTGGGAAGCACTATTAAACGAAATGTGTGGCAAAAATTCTGAGGCAATAGCCGAGTTCACACAATGTGTTATCAATGATCCTCGTTGCACACAAAAAACGAAGGATTGGTTAATGAAGATAAAAACGAGGTAATCATGTCGATTCAACAATTTTGGGAGCATTTTTCAAAAGAAGATTTTGAAAAATCTCTT
>MGXX01000039.1:0-1573 GCA_001801515.1 Gammaproteobacteria bacterium RIFCSPHIGHO2_12_FULL_38_11 | reverse complement strand
ATCATTATCTGCATCAGAGAAAACAGCCGTTTTCTCTGATCTTTTTCAAAAAAGTGCATTTTCTAGAAATCCAATGGTCATTTCAATTTTATATCGTGAGTTGCACGATGGAAAAACGTTTGATGATTTTCATCAAGCTTGGTTTCCACCCAGAGAATATTGCCATGAAATTAAAAAGGGTGAAGAGATATTTCAACAGGTATTTCCAGCACCTACACGCGTCTATAATGCTGTCAATATGCAAAATCCCAATGAAATACTATCAGTTGGCTTTACCTGGATTGATAGCGAGGAGCAAGGAAAGCAAATGATGACGTACGCAGAGCAACAGGGAAAAGATAAATTGAATCAAGAACGTTATGAGAATATTGATCAAGTTGCTAAAAAAATCAGTTCAAAAATGTATGAACTAAAAAGCAGTGATAATTTGGGCGTACCGTTTGAAAAAATCAAATAGGCTGAACTTGAGGATTATATGAAAACCGCTTTATTAGTAATTGATTATATTAATGGCATCATCAATGGTTCATGCAAAGAATATGCAGAAAAATATCCAATCGTTAAAAATACGAATAAAGTGATTTCTTTTTGCCGCGCTCAGCATATTCCAATTTATCATGTACGCGTTGCTTTTGATAAACAGTACACTGGTTTGCCAAAGCACTCACCTTTGTTCAATCAAGCTAAACAAAAAGGATTATTTCAAATTGGCAATATGGATGCAGAATTTATCAATACAATTGATATTCAGTCATCGGATACCATCATTAATAAAACTGCAGTCAGTCCATTTCATAGCGAAGGGTTGCTGGATTCATTAAAATCATCTCACATTGAAAAACTGATCTTTACTGGTGTTGCTACTGATAACGCGATTAATTTGGGTACCAGAGAAGCACATGATATGGGCTTTTATACAGTGATTGTCGAAGATGCCTGTGGTGCATCATCCGAAGAGCATCACCAGTGGGCAATTGCATTGCTTAAAAAAATTGCGAATGAAATTATTACTACAGGTGATTTAATCAAATAAGCGTAGATCAATCGTGCTGATGTTTATCTTTTTATTTTTTCTAGGACTTGTTACCAGTTTCGTTGGAACGAATACAGGTGGCAGTTCTTTAGTGACCATTCCCGCCATGATCGCTTTTGGATTGCCACCGCAGGTTGCTATTGCTTGTGCGCGAGTAACATCTATCGGCACATTGGTTGCAGGTATCAGAGCCTTTCATGCTAAAAAGAAAGTTGATTATAAAATTGCATTGCCAGCAGCAATCGTCAGTTTAATCGGATCATGCATTGGCGCTGTTATGATGGCGCATTTCTCAGTGATTCACCTTAATCGCGCCATTGGCATTTTGACGCTGTGTTTACTGAGCATCCCTTTTATTTTTAAAAGCAAAAAAACACAATCAAAGCCAGCATCAAAATACAAAAAATTCGTGGGTTATAGTTTATTTTTGTTTACCAGTATGATTGGTGGATTTTATGGTGGGCAAGGATTAATTACGACGTATTTGTTCGTTATCTTTTTTAATAAAACAATCAGTGAATCAGCAGGAACTAGAAAAGT
>MGXX01000038.1:6939-8125 GCA_001801515.1 Gammaproteobacteria bacterium RIFCSPHIGHO2_12_FULL_38_11 | reverse complement strand
ACCATAATGATAGATACTTTTCTCCAATTTATTATGCTGCTAAAAATAATCGTGATGAAATAGTTGAAATACTTGGCACGCATCCGTCCATAACTAATGAGGAACTGGCAGAGGCGCTGCAAATAGCAAAGAAAAAACAGAATAATGGCACTGTTCATTTAATTGAATCATTGGTTAATGTCGATTTAACAGATGATGAAGGAAATACGCGCTTACATCATGCCGTTGAAAATTTGAATCTGGAAGAGGTTCATGATTTACTTTCTCGTGATGCCAATGTAAATGCATTAAACGAAAAATACAAAAAACCAATAGATTGGGTTCTTTATACTTATAATAATCCAAAACGTGAATTACAGCTTAATATTTTAAAAGAACTACTGAATGCAAACACTTTAATTGACATTTCTCATCTCGATAAAGTTGCCAAATGGGGTGACATCGAATTCTTCACACTCGTAATTGAAAAAGCTGCAACGCAAGTATCAAATCTTAATGAGTTAATGTCAAAAAAATTTATGAATTTGATTTTGGGTGGACACGATAGTTTGCAAAAGTTTCAGTTATTGATGAAGCTTGGAATTACATTGGAGTGTGCCGATATCAACCACGCTCCAATATTGCATAATGCAATTATTCAATTATTTATTTCGGCATCAGATGTTGTTCACTCGCATATAAGAGAGACAGGTGATTTTTCCAATGAGCTTATCTTTGAGATTGATAGAGATCAGCCTATTAAAGAACACATTAAAGAGCAGCAGAATATATATCTCAAAAGAGTGGAATTATTATGTTTTTTAACTCAACACGCTAAACCAGAACAGTTAAACAGTGATGGTAAGGATTGTTTGGTAATTCTAATGGAGCAAGACTTCCATTATATACCTCAGGAAACATTCAAATTAATATTTGATCACCTAGTGGGTAATAGACAAGTTGATACAACCAATATTATCGATACTTTAGAATGTTCCTATCAGCGTCACCGGAAAGACCTGGATGAAAAACTACGTGAGCATCCGGTGAGTTTTCTGGATGAGAATAGAATAGTTCGATACAAACATGAACTATCCGCGCTTGACTCATCATACAAATATATTCTACAGTTGTGTCAAGCCAAAGCCGCAAAAAAAATGGCTTGTTGAATAACCGCACAAGATGCATCTGCTGACATGTCGGCAAG
>MGXX01000038.1:5905-6917 GCA_001801515.1 Gammaproteobacteria bacterium RIFCSPHIGHO2_12_FULL_38_11 | reverse complement strand
TCGTGATATTTTTTTGTCTCTTGCTTTTGTGACTGTCAAAGGTTGAATATCAACAATCAGCTGCTTACCCAGTACACGCAACGCATCATCAATGAAATCCATTCTTGAATGATGATCCAGATCAAGCAATCGACGGATCTGACGCGCATCACAATGTAATCTGCCAGCCAGATCAGATTGCGTCACACCCTGATCACGCATCGCTTGATAAATGGTTAATTTGGTAGCGATTAATGGTGGTAGTGCCACAGTCATTTGACCAGCCCTTGGTTTTGACGGTTTGGGAATATCCTGCCTTTCATCCAGATAGCCAGATAATGCAACAACCAGCGCATCCTGCGCCCATTCCAGTGCATTGTCCTTGTCAGCTCCCACTGTCATTGCTTCAGGAACATCAGGAAACTCTGCAATGATGCTATCACCATCTTTTGTCAAAATTACTGGATATGTTTGTTGCATATATGCCTCCAATTACTAAATATCTTCAAATTTTATTCCCAACTGCTTGCAAATTTTCTTGAGAAAAATATTGCCCATATCGGCATCGCCATGGATAGGAATGGTTGTCTGCTTACCATTATATTTAGCCAGCACATGCCCACCCTTCCCTCGCCCCTCAACAATCTCAACGCCAACTTTGCGCAACTTTTGAATAAATTGTTTTACCTTCATACTCATCCTTAACCGATAACAATAGTATAGGACATATATGTCCTATTGTCAAGTTACGATATACTTATTATACAAATAGTTACATAATATTGGCGGGTTCATTTCAGATGAATATAGCCAACTTGCAACCCTTTGTTCCTATACATCGCGAATTATAAACTTAATTCTCCTGCTGTGTATTAATGTAACTACCTACTGTGTTGCCGCCTATTATTTACTATTGCACATGTAGGGAATTTGTCACGTACTGAGAAAGGTTTTACCCCAATCTCCCTAGGTTTATCAAGGTTTTCACTTCGCTAAATTGTCACAAGGTGTTGTTTTTAAAGTAATTTAAAAT
>MGXX01000038.1:2316-5883 GCA_001801515.1 Gammaproteobacteria bacterium RIFCSPHIGHO2_12_FULL_38_11 | reverse complement strand
TGGTTTTACGTTATGCGCATCTAAGCAGTGATTTTCTCAACTGATCTAGAAGCATGGTGTAGGGAATTTGTAACGTAAACCCTTTCCGCCGCTTCCTTGAGATGATCACTGCTTAGATGCGCATAACGTAAAACCATCTCAAAACTAGCCCAGCCTCCCAACTGTTGTAACTCCTGCAAAGATGTTCCATTCTGGACATGCCAGCTTGCCCATGTATGGCGTAAATCATACCAACGGAACTCTCTGTCCCTGCCCGCTTCAATGCATTCCTCCAAAGCTTTTGTATTGCACTGAACAACGGCTGTACTTAACGACGAACTACATAAACATTTCAGCCGATGGTACCCTGGTTTTTCTGTTAAAAAAACTAAATCACTAAAAACTGGGAAATTAGCATGATTTTTTTCGTGTGGCCCCACGGATTTTTATGGACTCCATCTTTATATAATGCGATGTATTTTAACTGATCATCACCGTTTTTGCGACACTACTCTTGTTAAGCCACATCAACAGATAAGCTTGGCGGGCCAGGAAACACCACACATCGAGCTGATCCATCAGGCAAAATGGTAAATTGAGCGGCATTCGTAACATCAAATTTAAGTTTAATAGCTGGAATTGACCCATTTACTACTGTGAAAGTCTGACCTAAAGTCATAGAGCCACGAAATGAAGAACCTAAGTCAGTAAAATCAGGAGAAGGCTCGACGTTGCTACCCGAAGGAACTGTCACTGTTTCTGGTTCTGCTGTACTGCCATCACGCGCACCCAAATAAGCAGTATTTATGACGCCCGCCCCAAAAGGATTAGAGACAGTTTGTGCATCACCCTCTGATCTACAAGGTGAGCCATCTGACAGTGCAGCAATGGACGCTTTAATTGTCATCGTTTTTGAGACTGTAAAGCGGATTTTGTCATATGTGCCAGCAGGTAAAGTTGATGTCGATTTCATTGCACCTATTGATGCCCCAGGATTGGCAGAAGCAATATCCCAATTAGCAGATGTCGTTACAAAAGGATGATATGTAGCTGCATCATCCCCTACCTTATGAAATTCAATGGCACTAATTGTAATAATATATTGGGTTGGTGTTGCATTACCGGTAAAACCACCAGATTGAGAGTGCACTTCAGATGCATACACGTTTCCCCACAAAGCAACACTTCCGAATGCCGTCATGATGCTTAATTTTACAAGTTCCGTTATCCTATCCATCTTTAAGTTCCTCTAGCAATGGTAATACCGCCCGTCCCTGCCGCACTGGTTTTTTCTACTACAATATCATTGTGCCTAAATACTTTCTGTAGACGTAAATCTTCAAGGTTAAGTGGTGCAAAACCGTTAGTAAACCCTGATGTAGTAGCACTATATTGAATAAAGGCCGGATGTTCGAAGTAATAATTGAGCTGCAAAAATGCTTGTCTCCCCTGGCTATTATCATGAGCAACGCCAAGGTCTACCTCAATTTGTCTCGTTGGAAAAACACGAAATGATCCTATCTCGCCATTCACGTCTGATGTATTTACTCCATTCCAGTGATAGCCTTCAGCCTTAAACCTTGTCCAGGGAATGTATGGCACCGGAGTTTCTATGCTTCCATCATATCCATTCAGTGCACGTTCAGTATAACCACCGACCTGTCGATTACCACTAATGGCATCATAGTAATTTGCCCTGAATGTCAAATAAGGGGTAAATGCTTCTGCGCCCAATCCCACCCGTTTATGAGAGCGAGTTAAATTTTGATCATAGAAAGTATTGATACCCCACATCAATTGCTTGTTATCTGTGAGGTAACGATAACCCACGCCAAGGTTGCCCGTCGTCTCAGAGCCACTGTAAGCAAGCCGCCCCTGCCAAAATACGGTATGACTATTGCGAAGATAAAGAGGTTGTATTGTTTCAACCGAACCAACAGGCTTATGATTTTCTTGTAGCGTATAATTAATATCGGTGCGCGAGAGCCATTTTGAAGCGGTTTGTTGAAGCTGATTATTTAAGTAAGATGTGCCAATTTGTTCAGCTTTATTTAAACCATTTTGTGAGGCTTCCGCTTTATTTACGGTATGCGTAGCAACGTTATTAGGCCACTGCATTTGCTGGTTATCGGCATATGTTATAGGGGATATCAACATTCCAAACGCAGCAATGCATTTGCTCATCCTTAGCATAAAATCAATCCTTGCATTAATAATTCAATTAAAAAATATCATAATGCATACAATATTTCAATTTAGATGTGAGGCCCCGCAATAGACAAATTAAAGGAGAGCAAACATGAGCGTTGATCATTATACATATCGAGCCCCCTCCTTGGACCTGCAGATATAGCATTTCCTGATGATGGTATTATTGCCCAGGGACAAATGAACCAATCTATGCTTGTCACCGCAACCTTTCTTTAGAAACCCTTAATTTGGTACGTAAAGAACAGCCCCGAAGCACCAGTATATAGCAATCAATAAATCATTACGTTAGGATGCCCCTCGTATAAAAACGTCGCACTAATAAAGTTAGCGGGAACCGCTGCTCGTACTGTGGTGTGAGCCGCCTCGTACTCGCTTATGTGCAAAATTATTGAGGGTTAGCGACACAGTTTGAAATAGTAATCGTGTCAGTATTATCCAGGTTCTTAATTTCGATATAGCTTTTGTACTCATTGTGAATATTTCTTGCTTTAAGGAGCACATCAGTTTTTGTTGGAAGTTTAGCATTACCGCTATCATCAACATCCACACTGTTGATTGTATAATGTGAATCATATAAAGTGCTCACCAGATGGATATCATCATTTGGCTGTCCGGATATACCGTCACTCTGCAGGGTGCAAGTTACTTCATAAATCACGCGAGAGATTAAGGGAACCAGTGAAATCTATAATCTGGCATAGAAGAAATGACCCATAAAATAGCATCATAAAAATGCAGCCCTCTACAAACCAATACAAAAAATCCATTCTTGCGGGTGCGATCGGGAACTTTATTGAAGTTTACGATTATTCTCATTTTATGTATTTTGCGCCCATATTTGCAGCGGTATTTTTTCCAACCAGTGATTCTAATACTGCTTTAGTTCTTACATTTTGCATCTATGCAATAGAACGATTTATCAGGCCCATAGCGGGCATTTTTGTTGGGCGTTATGTTGATATGCATGGACGGAGAAAAACACTTTTTCTTTCTGTCGTAGGTATGGTCGTCGCTGGATTTCTCATGTGCATACTACCAACATACAACTCAATTGGCATAATAGCACCGATGTTGCTGCTTGTTATCAAAACAATACAAGGCATATTCATGTCTAGCGAATTTACCACTTCAATTGTATACATTTATGAGCATGCTCCAACATCTAAAAAAGGCATATTAGGAAGCATTTCTTTCTTAAGTGGTATCCTTGGATCAATCTTATCATCCATCTTATCATTTGGAATAATTTATTATTTTTCAAAAGAATTTGTCTTGCAATGGGGCTGGCGGCTTCCCTATTTGATTGGCATCGTAATTTTTCTTGCAGGATATCAACTACGCAAAAATTTATTAGAAACACCAGCATTTATTTCACAA
>MGXX01000038.1:0-2286 GCA_001801515.1 Gammaproteobacteria bacterium RIFCSPHIGHO2_12_FULL_38_11 | reverse complement strand
GAAATACTAAATAATAATTTGAAGAACATTTTATTATGTTTTTCACTAACAGCACTATCAGCTACGACATTTTCAATTTTCCTTGTATACATGCCATCTCATCTAAATGCGTTCAAACAACTAAGCTTACATTTAACTATCTCACTAACCACGATAAATCTCATGTTTTATGCTTGCTTACTTCCAATGATGGGCTATGTTTCAGATAAAATTGGCAGACACAAATTAATTGTAATTTCAGCGTTTGCAATTTTCATGTTTTCATATCCAGCATATTCCATGTTAAACAGCACAGAAGCATTGTTGTGGATAGAAATAATCCTATTAACATATATGATATTCATTGCAGGGCTAAATGCACCTATTCCAGCGTTTATATCAGAATTATTTCCTGTTTCATCAAGAGTGACATCCTTAGCACTTAGCTATGGTACAAGCCTATCGCTTTTTGGTGGAATTGCACCGATCGTATGTATCTATTTAACCAAAATGACTGGGAATATTAATGCAGCTGGCATTTATATTATGATGTGCGCTTTAGCATCTATTTATTTTCTTACCTTTACTGCTCTCATGCCACAACTTAATAAATTAGAATATGACAAGGAATCACAATGATTAAATACATCGTCGATCTGAAAATTAATTCCAGCATTTATGATGAGTTTCTACTGTGGCTTAGTGAGCACGTTCACGAAATTCTATGCCTGGATGGGTTTACAAATGCGGAAATATATGAAGAATCAGATTTGAATATAAATAATGAAATTCGTCAACTGATTGTCAATTATGAATTGACATCGCGTCAACATTTGCAAAATTACTTTGATAACCACGCAACGAACATGCGCAATAAAACGACTGAGATGTTTGGGAATAATGTAATTGCATCAAGGCGAATTTTTAGCATTAAAAAAGTCATCAATAAATCATGACTGACAAAGAAAGCGATCATCAATTTGCATGATAATTCCGGCTTACAAAGAATTCTCGCCTTAGCGACTGATTGCAAATCTAATGATTTCACTCACGAAATATTTTCGAATGATGTTGCGATACAATCAATAGTATCCGAAATATATCGTCTTATTTAAGGTGTAAAGGCTCCAATTTGATCTGACAGTTACACGTTTTTCGGTTAAGACTCGCGACTTCAACGAGGCAATAAACCACACTTACTTCGATCGCTGCTGTTTACGCCAATGCAATAATGGATGCCGCCTCACCCGCTCACAAAAGTTCCGATCATCACTGATTAACTCTGGTTGTATCTCACCATAGCGTTGTACTTGCTCTAAAAATTCAATTTCGTTTTTTCTGAATGGCAAAACAATACGGAGCATATCCTTGCATTCATCGACCAATCTAATTGCCCAGGATTGAATTGCGGGAAATAAGGTATCTGGTAATTCACTCTCTTTTAAGACTGGTACCAATTTATCACGAATATCTTTTACCGAAAATTTGACATTATCGACTTTAATTTGCTGCCAGCTTTGCTTTCTCATCGCTGTATACACAGTAAATGCCAGCCTGATCTTCTCCGCATCCAGCGGCCACTTTGTGAGTAATTGATGGCTATCAAATAAGTCACGGCTGACTTCTCGCTCGAGCAAAGCGTTCAATTTTCCCGCTGCCAATTCGTGAATATCAAGAACCTTAGCCTTGGTAGCTTTCGGCCATGAATTCTTCCAGCAGATCCAAAAGATGGTATACCTTTTCAATCATTTCTGGGCGATATCCCCTACCCTTTGCTTCTTGTTTTAATTCTTGCTCAGATATTCTCAGCATTGGGTTCTTCCCACGTTCGATTGATTATTTCCATTGGAACAATTAACTGCCATTTTTCTATATACTTACCCTCACCCTGACGATCACGATTCATGTAATGCGGCTGTTTGGAAACATGGGGTAGTAATTTTTCAATATATTTTTGATCTGCAGCAAGATGTGCCGGGCGTTGATCGAGAAAATATCCTACTTTGGCAACAGTAGTAGAATTTCTCAAAAGTAAAACATATGCAACCAGCTTCTCTAAGTCTAACTGTGTGACGTTATCCAACGACCGCCAAATTTCTTCCCAACCACCACCTAAATGCGGCCGATCAATCACATCGACGATGCTACGTTCCAAACTAGTCAACTTTATCGTTACACCCGCACGTTTTGTCACATCAATACCGAAATCAGGATGGCCACCACCAATGAGCGCCTTTGATTGCATGACAGATCGGAACCGTTGCGCTTCATAGCTGAATGGTTGCGTCTGGCGATTTGTCAGAAAAG
>MGXX01000037.1 GCA_001801515.1 Gammaproteobacteria bacterium RIFCSPHIGHO2_12_FULL_38_11 | reverse complement strand
GTTTCTTGAGAAATTGAGTTATGATGATTTTCAGTTTTTACTGCAATAGTACACAATATATGGGTGAAAGTGCAAATGTGCCAGAATCTGTCATTCGTGCTAATTGCAAGGTGATTATTCAAAGCAGAATCATCAGAGATAATTTTCAGCGTTTGGAAATCCCCGTGTAGTTCACATCTTCCGGCAAAATGGGTATAGAGAGTGGCTCTCGAGCATTCGCTGTTGATGTGCTTGATGGATCATAAGTTTCAAAAAATGTTTGCATGCTAGCCCAATTATTACGCAAAGCTATTGGAGCCACATTTGAATTTCCGCATAAAGCAGCGCGCATGTAATTATACAGCATATGGATAGCAGCAATACCAACTATAACAGTCGGTATAGCACCTAATGCAAGTGCAATTAAAAATCCTACTTGATTAGTCAAGCTACAGGATGCATATTCGAATCCCTCCTCTGTTTGTACCCACGCAGAATGTATGAAGCTCCCTGGAGGACAATAGGCGCTTTCATTTTGGCAAAGCGCCGGGGGTCCACAAACTCGGCTACAATCACTACTTTCATCATAAAAACTATTGTAGCCATTGCATCTTTTCAGCCCGCCAGGATTAAAACCACAAAATTTAAGTGTTCTGGGTACGAAAAAAAATAAAAGTAACCAAAGCGCATTCCAAAGTATAATGGGTGATACCGAAATAATAGTTTCCCTGATATCCAGTTTAGTTAGATGGTTGTGATTTGGCGTTTTGAAAGCAGAATTCAACTTCGTATAATCTCTTACGATATCTAGAATAGGGTTACCATCGCTGTCTCGAGGATGGTCTTGCTTTAAATGTAATTGCTTTAGATAAAATGTATCGTTCATATTTTTCGGTAGGCGCGGATAGCGCAATAATGTAATCTCTTGATTCACCCACTCTGGATATTGTCGCAATATTTCTTTAACAACTTGTTTTGCTGTTTCGAGAAGATGGTCACCTGTAAAAGTATCTCGCCCAAAAAAAGCTTGAACTTCTTGCCAGTTTCTTTGAACTATCTTTGGTGCCGGTACTGGAGTCGCTGTTATTGGCTCTATTAGGCGAAAAATATTAGCGAATATGTTTATAACAAGCAGGGGAATATTCACAACTAAACCAGGAATTCCAAAGCCGTATTGATTGTCTGTGCTGCAAGAAACCAAAGTCGAACTTGGCATATTCCATGCGAGTGGTGTAGGTTGCCAATGCGCATGACTGAAAGATCCTGGTTGGCAAAAATCATTTTCGATTTCGTTGCAAATTTTAGTAAAAACAGGGTCAGAATAATAATTACAGTCCTCGCGTTCCCCATGCAAAAGAGAATCGCAATCGCACACACCGTTACAATTTCCAAAAGACAACGTGCGATGTAAAAGAAAAAACAAGAGCGCGGCATTCATAGCAAATACAATTGATACCCCTAAACCAAACAGAAATGCAGCATAATCCTTTCTGAGGCCAACAGGCATATCTTCTATTGTTGAAGCAGTGATAGCTGCTTTCAATGCAGGAAAATTGGCAATTAAAAAATTTTCATCAATCGGCTTTTTACTACGTGTAAACGCTGTTTCATCCAGCATCAAACGTTTTAAATGCAGCATTTTTCCATTTTGTAAAAAATAAGTGGCCAGCCATGGAGCGCTCAATGGTAAATTGTGATCTTCTTTAAGCCAGCAATTTCCATGATGATCCAGTAGAGCATTGATCGCCGCCAATACCTTTTCTATTTTTTTTGAATCATCAATTTCTGCTACGCTGACAGAAAGTAATGCGCTCTGTTTAGTATCTTCTGTCTCGATTGTTAGGCTAGGCATATTTGTTATCTCTCTTTATAATCATTAATAGGGTGAAAGTGCAAATGCGCCGGAATCTGTCATGCACACCCGTTCTCTAAAAATGCAGCTTTTTTTCTTGTAACAACTAAAAAATTTCCATCCGATTGTTTTGTAATATCAATTGATGCAATGTCTTTTGATAACAGTGTAGCATCTAAGGCTTGAAGCTTGTCATTGCCAATTGCGGCTTCAAGCGCATTTCGTAAAGCTGAATTTTTTTTACGCATGGCGTGCTTTTCTAGCAATGCTACAAACTCTTCTCTAGAGAAGTGTTCTGCGGTGACCTCTGTTTTTTTAATCAGCGAAAGAAATTTTCTTGCGGCCGATACTTTTTCTGTCGATACACCAAAAAAAGATGGTTTGTGAATGGCGTAAATGCTTAGCGCACTTCTTTTCATTGCTTCATATTTTTCGGATTGTTCCTGTTGTTTTAGTGTAATAGGGTTGCATCTGGGAAATAGCTCAAGATTAAAAAGCGCCTCTGCATTGACAGCGTTACGATTTTTTTCTTCGTGAAATTGAATGCGCACTCGATCCACTGCTTTATCAATTTCGATTAATCTTTGCGCTAGGTTTAATGCGGTGAGATCTTTTGTGTATTTCTCTAGTTGTAGTAATGGGTTTTCACGGAGTAATTGCCTCATAAAATAGTCATTAAGCAAATTTTCAGTTTTGGGAGTAATATTTGTTGGCATGGATTGTTTTCCTCTTTTCTCTCTCACCTGATTTTTCAATCATTAATATCAGAATTTTGGCGCATCAAAAACCTTTTTGTTTTTCAGGTTGCAATGACGGAGTTTCATTAATTTTTTTACAGATAAGCCTAATTTTTTCCTCTGCTGATAAAGCAGTCAGCGCTTTAAAATCAACGCCGTAATGTTCGAGTACTGTTTTTGTATCTTTGCCGCTGTAACTAAAAAACTTGCCCTTGTGTTTTCCGTCTATATAATGCGCAGATACGGCTGCTATCGGACGATTTTTGATGGCCATCAAAAAAACACATCTTGTCGATCTCCCAATTTTAACTTGGTTTCCCACTGAAACTGAATGCAACTTGTGTTCGCTCAGCTTCTGTCAGATAAGTGCCACCCGTCATGCTGGCAATATCAACCAATACTTCTGGTGGTAACTTGAAGAGCGTGCTTGTTTGAGTTTTACTAAATCCTAATTTATTACTGGGCGTGTGTATTTGACCAATAATAATTCGCGCATTTTTTCGAATTTCAGCGATAGATTGCTGTTTCAAGCGTTCTTTTAAGGCTTCCAGAGAGATGTAAGCGGTGCGCAAAGGATGAAGACCATCTACCATTTTTCCTGCTTGATGCGTAATCTCCAGCACTTCGGAAATCGCTTCGTCTGGCCGATCATCAAATAATTCATAGAATGAATATCCAGATAGTGTTCTTTGATACGTAGAACAAATGAATTCTCTATTTTCTGCGGTATTAAAAAATATATGCAGAGCTTCATGATTTTTTTTCTCAATCAGAGCAAGCAATTCAATAAGCGCAATCATTTTTTCTGAAATGATTTGTGATGGATTATAGTGATGCGTCGGTCTATGATCAGCATCAGCACTTAATAATGCATTAGCTTCAGCTATACGGTGATGACGAATGGCAATATTGAATGCTGTGTCACCTGTGGTGGTTAGTACATTGACATTAATGCTAATGTTTACGGAAGCAATTGCTTTTAATAAATCTAGAAGTGCATGTCGCATATCAAATACAGGTATCGCAACATCAGTATAAAGGCGCGTGCGTGCAATATGTGTTTTTGTAGTTGCAAGATGAATAACTGCAAAACCGTCGTGATTAAGAGCGTCAAAATTAAACCCATTTTTTGCGGCGATTTTTACATAAGTAAGAAAATAGTCAGGATGATATTCCCAAAAATCATAGTGAAGCACCGCAAGATGTAATGCAGTATTGCCGTCAAAGTCTTGAATATTAAAATCAACTGTTGATAACGCATTCAAAGATTGCAGGACATTTATCAGTTCAATAATTGTATTATGGCGCGCGGCATAGTGCGCGAGAGTTTCTCCGTTTTCATCTTGTGTGTTAACTAGCGCTGGATTTTTTTTTAACGCCAGAAATAACTCACGAGTATCATTTAATAATGAAAAGAAATATGACGCAATATTTTGATCATCGTTTCGTGTGTTCATGGTTATGGACTGTACTGGAAGTCTGGCCCCCATTTGCAACAAGCGATTTGCGGCACACAAACATTCAGAATCTGGCTTTGATAGCAACAAATCTACCAAAGACACTGTTTGTGCCTTACCGCTAAAAAATAACGTGAATACTTGATTAATGTCAGGAGGCACAAAATCATTGGTTAATAATGCAGTACGTATATTGTCTGCATCTTGACTTGCTTTAGCTGCTTCCCAGGATGTTCGCATCTCTCACCTTTTTGGATATATTGATAATAAACTTTATCAGTCTAATGGTCGGTATGTTATCATACCCTAAACAAAAAACGGAACGAATTTGAACACCCAAGGATGATTAATATGCCTGAAAAGTACACTCTCCTCCCGCTATTCGATACACTTGATAACATCGCTGACACCATTGAACCCAGCTGGAATGACGCACCATTATTTTGCAAAATGGATTATAAAAATGCCGTCGAATTTTTAATAAGTTACAACGGCAGTCACGCCACATTCAACGCATATCGTCGTGAGCTTGAACGATTATTGCATTGGTCGTGGAAAATAGCCGAAAAATCGATTTGCGATTTACGTCGTGCGGATATCGAATCGTATTTACAGTTTTGTCAAAAGCCACCTGAAAGCTGGATTGGCCTTAAAAAAGTACCGCGTTTTATCGTTGAAAATGCGTTGCGTGTACCAAATCCAGAGTGGAGGCCTTTTGTTGTCACTATTTCAAAATCTGCTAATAAATCAGGTGAAAAATTAGAAATTAAAAATTATTTGATGTCAGAAACTGCCCTCAAAGAAATATTTTCCATCACAAGTAGCTTTTATAATTTCTTAATTCAGATTGAAGCCACAGAAATAAACCCCGTTGCTCATATTCGACAAAAAAGTAAATTTATTCGTAAGCATCAAAGCAAACCTAAAATTAGACGCTTGAGTGAATTGCAATGGGAATATGTCATTGAAACAGCAGAAATGCTTGCAAAAGAAAATGCAGATAAATATCAGCGTACCCTATTTATTTTATCCGCATTATTTTTGATGTATTTGCGTATTTCTGAATTGGCGGCAAGTAATCGATGGACTCCGCACATGAATGATTTTCGAAAAGATAACGATGGTAATTGGTGGTTCACCGTTGTTGGCAAAGGTAATAAAGAGCGTGAAATCGCAGTGAGTGATTCCATGTTAAAAGCATTGAAAAGATGGCGAACACATTTAAATTTATCACCACTTCCCTCGCCTGCCGATAAATCTTATTTAATACCCAAAATAAAAGGCACGGGTGCGATTAGCAATACCTCATTTATTCGAAAAATTGTGCAACATTGTTTTGATGCAACCATTGAACGATTAAATCAGGATGGATTTACCGAGGATGCTGATGTATTGTCAGAAGCAACAGTGCATTGGCTCAGACACACTGGTATTTCAGAGGACGTTAAACGCAGGCCACGTGAACATGTTAGAGATGATGCTGGCCACAGCTCAGGTGCTATCACTGATAAATATATTGATATTGAGCGGCGTGATCGTCATGCTACTGCGAAGAAAAAATTATTAAAGCAAGAGTGTGTTACGAATTAAAATCACAAAAATAATGAATTATTTTTATGCCAAGATTAAGTATTCTAAGCAACAAAGAGCAACTTGAATTTGATTACCCGCCAACATTGAATGCTGAATCAAAGGCAATATGTTTTGCCATTGATGACATATTAGATACCCACACTTAATATTAAAAATTTAAAAACTATGCTTTGCCTCAGCTATAACACCACAAAGTGTCACTGCCTTATCGATTTGAAATTCTTTTTC
>MGXX01000036.1:15022-23505 GCA_001801515.1 Gammaproteobacteria bacterium RIFCSPHIGHO2_12_FULL_38_11 | reverse complement strand
ATGTATAATGATCAACGCTCATGTTTGCTCTCCTTTAATTTGTCTATTGCTAAAAGTACTTGTCTAATTTGGTAAGCTTTGGCTTTCCCCTGATTATTCTGGATATTCACACGAGGGTCGCCCGGCCAAGGCATCTTAAATACCGTGTGGCTAGTGCCTGTTTGGCGTGGCTCTCCAAAGAACTCTTTGCAAACTTTTAACAGTTCAGTAAACCTAACATTAGTAGGTTGACGACGCATTTTATCCAGAATGTTTTTAGAAGAGGCCATAGTTAATGGTACCACTAATGGCACCATAAATCAATTTTCTTTTGGTCGATTGTGCATCTGATTATCTTACGAGGGACTTGTGCTAAGATGCTTGCAAGGCAAGCGCGACAAGATAATCTCATATTAGCAAGAAATATTTGCATTATTGATCAGTGAAAAATCTGTCTATCAAGCTCAGCATGATCACCTTAAAAAAATACATGGATCTCTTGTGACGGAACATAAAATACTCACAACCCAACATGCAGAAAAACAGAGTCAGTATGAATCCTTAAAAATGGCACATTGCGGGTGATTTAGGATTGCGAATGGGAAATTCCGGCGCTTATGTAGATTCACCCTGTATATGGACCCGGAAACTACCGACTCGTAAGTTACCGAGTCGGTTGAGTAGTGTAGGCTGATTGACACATCCCATTTTTTGGGATATCCTAAATTTATAGTTAAGGGATTCGCATGAAATGGATAATAGAGACAACTAAAAAAGCCGGGAAACAACTCAATAAGTTGCCCGAATCAGCTCGATTAGCTTACTTCACCTTAGCAAAAGAAATGGAGTTGTATGGTCCCTACAGGACAAACTGGCAGCATTATGGAAAACTGAAAAATTCTGATGATTGTTATCATTGCCATATCGTTTCTGGAAAACCAACTTATGTGGTCTGTTGGGAGATTCAAGACAAGAAGTTAAAAATTTTGGAGGTTTACTATGTTGGCACCCATGAAAATGTCCCCTACTAAAAACGGAATCAGAATCCAGATTGGAGATAGAAAAATAAGATTATTTCTCGTGCCAAAGGACCGAGCCAATGGCATTGTGCGTCTTCTTCAAGATTTTGAAGTCAAAGAAGATCAGCAAACCATTCCTTGGAGAGCAGTGGTTGCTGACCTAACACAGAAATATACTGAGGCAGGTGTTGCATTAAAGGGAGCGAGAGTGAAGGAAAATCTGTCTCAGAGCGATCTTGCTAATAAGCTTGGCATCCCGCAAAGTCATATTTCCGATATGGAGCATAGCCGGCGAACCATTGGAAAGAACATGGCAAAGCGGCTCTCTAAGGCATTAAATGTGGGATATAAAGTTTTTCTTTAAAGAGATAAACGAGCTATGTCTGCGATGAAATAAACAGCGAACGTCGCCTTGAAGGAAGTATGGTTATGATTAATCGTCGATCTGACATTGATATCCGCAAAGCAACGCTAACAGGATTCCCTGACAAACCTGAATCCTTGCCTCATGCTAGTGACAATTATAATGAGTTGCATGAAAGTGAAGGGGATGATTGAAAGGTATTTTTGCGGCATGATAGGCGGTGGGTAGGCTTGTGTTGCAAATTTACACGTATGCCGGCATGCCCCCTTTTAGGTAATGTTTTTAATGTCCTCTACCCAAAGCAATAGACCGGCTAAAGATGTAGTACTCAAGGCTTTATAGAGAGCACGATCCGCTGTTACTAATAAGCATCCCTCTGTTTGTGCCAAAGCCACATACAAGCTGTCATAAACGGTGCATTGATATGTTGTAGCAATTTGCCAAGCGGCATCAAGTAAGGATTCATTTTCATGGCTATTAAAGGGAAGTCTTTTAAAATCATCCAGAATCGCACTTGCTGTATCAAGTGTTAATTCTTTCAAACGGTATTTTTTCCATAAGATATTTCCAACTTCTGCAAAAATGAGATCAGGCGCAATAAACTGCAAATTTGTATGCAGTAAACGCGTAGCAGATATGGCATGGACTTCGGGAATAAACCATTTAATGGCAACGCTTGCATCCACCACTATAGATTTCAACGGTCTCTATCCTCTCGAAGAAGTTTTGCGCTGTCACTGAATGAATGGCCTGACAAGCGTTTATGCCATGCGCTGCTTGTTTTTATCGCCTCTTTCATCGACATTTTTGTAGCAGCTTCAACGATAGATTTTAACTCGCCTTGCAATGATCTGTGATGCTGTTTGGCACGTAGTTTTAAGCGTTTAATTACCACTGGTTCCAAATCTCTAATTAGTAATTCAGCCATCATCCCCTCCTGAAATCATATAATCAATAAGTGATATCATTATGATATCACTGTAAGTCATAAAAAGCAAATCTCATCCGAAAATAGCCCATTAGGGTCAGTTAAAGCAAATGATGATTAGTGCATAACAATCAAATACATATCATAATTTGATATATTTTAAAAAAAGATATATAATATGAATATAAATTGGACTGTCAGGCCAACGAGGGCGGCGGATAAGCAAGCAGCTAAATTAAGTGAAGCAGTGATGCTTAAACTGAGATTGCTATTTGTGGATTTGGCTAGTAAAGGGCCTACAGTTTTGACTTGTCCAAATTATGGTAAGCTACAGGGAACAAAAGGCGATCAAAGGCATTGTCACTTGCAAAAAGGCAAGCCTACTTATGTTTGCTGCTGGGAAGTGGTGGACAAAAAACGCAAAGTAATTGAGGTATACTATGTCGGAACACACGAAAAAGCACCCTATTAGTGCGCACAGCCACGGCTCGACGCTATATATAACGCATCGACATACGACTTATGCTATCCCAAAAAATATAGCAAACAAATATGTTATAGAGGCTGAGAAACCAAAAAAATCAAAATCAACTTCAAAAACGCCGGTAACCATCAAAAGTATTTTTGATAAGCTTGATAAAAAATACACAAAAGCTGGTGCATTATTAAAAGGTTTAAGATTACGTGAAGGCTTGTCACAAGTTGAATTCGCTAGAAAAATTGATGTTACGCAAGCGAACTTATCAAATATGGAAAATGGACGAAGATCGATCGGAAAAATTATTGCTAGACGGATAGAAAAAATCTTTGGAACAAATTACCGTTATTTTCTTGAATGAAGCTCCATAATGAAGCCAAAAAAATTAAGTATTGTCGGAAGGATTAATTAAGACATTAGATGAATCTGGCATCAAACCTTTATTGCCTCGAGATCTGCCACCTAATGATGGCGGGATTTCACTGGGGCAGACATGGATTGCTGGAAGACTTAAGGATAAGTAATAATGGATAATTCTAAGTATTACCATGTTCCACCAACATTTAGTAGAAATTCCCATATCAATAAAGAGCAATACGACGCACTTTATCAAGAATCCATCACACATCCCGAAAAATTCTGGGCAACACAAGCAAAGCAATGTATTAGTTGGTTGAAGCCTTGGGAAAAAATAACGAGCGGTAGTTTTGAGACGCTTGATATGCGGTGGTTTATCGGTGGAAAATTAAATGCTTGTTATAATTGTGTTGACCGTCATTTGGAAACGCGGACGGATCAAGTAGCCATTATCTGGGAAGGAGATGATCCCAATCATACACTGCATATCACTTACGCTGAACTTTATGAAAAGATTTGTCGATTTGCAAACGTATTAAAAAATCAGGGAATAAAGAAAGGCGACCGAGTCTGTATTTATTTGCCCATGATTCCTGAAATTATTATTGCTGTGCTGGCTTGTGCACGCATCGGGGCGATTCATTCTGTCGTATTTGGTGGTTTTTCTCCAGATTCGTTAAAGACACGTATTCTGGATGCGGATTGTCAATTGGTTATTACGGCTGATGAAGGAGTGCGTGGTGGAAAATTTATACCACTGAAGAAAAATACGGACATCGCATTAGAATCTTGCCCAGATGTGAAACATGTCATTGTTGTCAAGCGATCTGGAAATAAAATTACATGGAATACAGAGCGTGATATCTGGTACCACGAAGCGATGGAATGTGTTGATGATCATTGTCCTCCTGAAATAATGGATTCAGAAGATCCCTTATTTATTCTTTATACATCCGGCTCAACAGGAAAGCCCAAAGGTGTGCTGCATACCACCGGCGGTTATCTTGTGAATGTAGCAATGAGCCATAAATATATATTTGATTATCATGATGGCGATATTTATTGGTGTACTGCGGATGTGGGATGGATTACTGGGCATTCTTATCTTATTTATGGACCACTTCTGAATGGTGCTACCACTCTTATTTTTGAAGGCGTTCCCCATTATCCAACATTCTCTCGTTTTTGGGAAATTATAGATAAACACGTTGTTAATATTTTTTATACTGCGCCGACAGCAATTCGTGCATTACGTCGTGAAGGTGATGAATGGGTCACAAAAACAAGTCGTAAGAGTTTAAAATTATTGGGTACGGTTGGTGAACCCATTAATCCGGATGTGTGGAAATGGTATTATCAAGTCGTCGGTGAAAATCGATGTCCTATTGTTGATACATGGTGGCAAACAGAAACCGGCGGAATTGTCATCACACCTTTACCGGGTGCTACACCATTAAAACCTGGTTCTGCGGGCTGGCCTTTCTTTGGTATCGTGCCAGAAATAGTGAATGTGAAAGGTACTGTTATAGAAGATAATAAACCTGGGATGTTGGTAATGAAGCAGTCTTGGCCTGGTTTTATGAAAACGATATATGGCGACCCACAACGTTTTTTTGATACCTACTTTAAAGACATTCCAGGCAAATATTTAACAGGGGATGGCGCATATTGTGATGCAGATGGCTATTATTGGATAACTGGACGCAATGATGATGTTATTAAAGTATCGGGTCATCGTATTGGGACTGGTGAGTTAGAAAGTGCATTCATTTCACATCCGGCCGTGTCTGAAGCGGCTGTTGTTGCTATTCCTGATGAGATAAAAGGGCAGGGGATTTATGCCTACGTGATAACCAAGGAGGACGTCCTGCCAACAGATGAACTGAAAAATGAGCTGATAGAGATCGTTCGTAAACAGATTGGTCCTATTGCAACACCAAAAGCCATTCAATGGACAGATGCGATTCCTAAAACTCGGTCTGGGAAAATTATGCGCCGCATTTTGCGAAAAATTGCATGCAAGAAATTTAATGATCTAGGTGATATATCTACACTCGCTGATCCGGATGTTGTGGCGAAACTAGTAGAGGCAAGTAAAAAATTATGATGTCTCATCCACGCGGGTTACATGCTGATGTCATCGGAGAAGTGATTGAAGATCACCGACATTTCGTTCAACTAAAAACAAAGATAGGTGGTATGAGAATTATAGATTGGTTAGCGGGAGAGCAATTACCAAGAATGTGTTGAAAAGGGACTGTTTCATGGACGATAAAATTAGCTATTATCTACCGCATGCAGAGCTGCAAAATCTGATCCATGCTTTACACCAAGCTGGGTATTCCTGCGTTGGCCCTCAAGTGCGTGATGGCGCAATTGTTTATGATGTTTTAAATCATGCTGATCAATTACCTTGGGGCATACGTGACAATCAAGCACCTGGCGAATATCAATTAGAAAAGATTACTGAGCATAAAGCATTTGCTTTTTCAAATGGCGCACAAGCAATAAAGCCAATTTTATTTAAATCGCAGGAAACGGTATGGAAGGTAATGCGTAACAGCGAAGGAAAATTAATTTTTCAACCACACCATCCTAAAGAGCAACCCATTGCAATATTTGGTGCGCGCTCTTGCGATTTGGAAGCGATGCGTATCCAGGACAAAGTATTCATCGAAGGTCAAAATAGTGATGTTCGGTACAAGAGTCGTCGGGAAAATTTATTTGTTGTTGCTGTGAATTGTACTTATTCATCAAAAAATTGTTTTTGTGTTTCAGCGGGAACTGGGCCGGAAGTTAGCAATCCTTTTGATATTCTGATGACAGAAATCGAGAATGGATTTGTTGTTAAAATCGGAAGTGAGCGCGGTGAAGCCATTATTAACCATTTACATTTACAACCCGCTTATGATTTCCAATGCAAAGTAGCTATTGAAAACGTTGAAAATGCCGCTGCGATGCAAACTAAGCGGATACCCTTGGACAATACTCGCGGCTTACGAGATTTATTATTTTCTAATTTAGATCATCCTCGTTGGAATGAGGTTGCTGAACGTTGTTTATCTTGCGGAAACTGCACTGCTGTGTGCCCTACCTGTTTTTGTCATAGTGAGGTTGAAAAGCCCTCTTTAGATGGCACCTGTAGTGAACATCAGCGCGAGTGGGATTCCTGTTTTACAGAGGGACATAGCTATATGACAGGGAAAGCTGTTCGTGATGATACAAGTAAGCGTTATCGTCAATGGCTAACACATAAAGTAGGCAGTTGGTTCGATCAATTTGACACGAGTGGATGCGTGGGTTGTGGACGATGTGTGACATGGTGTCCAGTGGGAATTGATCTGACGGAAGAATTATCTGCGATTTCAGGGGAATCCAATGTAAGGATAAAGGATGACGTGTAACTTATGTCGTGACCCGTATTTACCACTTGAAGCTGAGATCGTTGATCGAACACAAGAATCATCGACGATTTTTACTATTCATATACGCTTTGTTGAGTGTGAATGTCGTGAAAGGTTTTTGTTTCTTCCCGGTCAGTTCAATATGCTTTATCTTTATGGTGTAGGTGAAGTGGCTATCTCGATTGTTTCAGATCCTGAAGAAAAAAAGATTCTTAAGCATTCTATGCGTGCAATCGGCCGCGTAACAAAGGCAATACAAAAACTACAGCCTGGTGACAGAATTGGTGTTCGTGGTCCATTTGGTCGTGGTTGGCCATTGAATCAGGCAAGACATAAGGACGTTGTTGTGGTCACAGGCGGACTTGGATGTGCACCAACCGTCTCAGTCATTAATTATATATTAGGAAGACGTGATCAATATGGCGCTTTGAAAATATTACAAGGTGTCAAACACAGCGATGATTTTATTTATAGAAAACAGTATTCAAAATGGCAAGAATCCCCTAATACTGAAATCCATATTGCTGCTGACCAGGCTGGACCTAAGTGGCCATGGGGTGTGGGTTATGTCACCGACATGATTCAGTCACTTACGCTAGATCCTGACAATACAATTACAATGATGTGCGGTCCAGAAATGATGATGCGAACGGCAATTCACTCACTTGTTAAGAAAGGTATACCTGAAGAAAATATTTACCTCAGTATGGAGAGGAATATGGAGTGTGGCATTGGTCAGTGTGGCCATTGCCAATATGGAGGATTATTTATCTGTAAAGATGGTCCTATCTTTCCCTATCCAGTGATAAAGTCATTATTTTCAGTCGAGGGATTTTAACTATGTCAAAGCCTCGCATAGCGGTGCATAAATTTACATCTTGCGACGGATGTCAATTAGCATTCTTAAATGCGGGCGAAGCATTACTTACTTTATCTGAATTAGTCGAAATCAGCCACTTTGCTGAGGTTGGGGCAATAGATCCGGACATGAATGTAGATATAGCATTTGTTGAAGGTAGCATTTCAACGCCAGATGATGAAAAAAGAATAAAACAGATTCGTACAAACAGTAAATACATCATTACGATCGGTGCTTGCGCGACAACAGGTGGTATTCAGGCATTACGTAATGTTGCAGATTATAAAAATTGGGTTGCGAGTGTCTACGCAGAACCAGAATATATTAAATCATTAAGTACCTCTACAGCCATTTCAAATCATATAAAAGTTGATTGGGAGTTATGGGGTTGTCCTGTCAATACAAAACAAGTGATAGATGCCATTCGTTCTTTGTTATCGAATGCAGCGCCACGCATTAAACGCGATTCCGTTTGTCTGCAATGTAAACGCGACGGTAATGTTTGTGTTTTAGTAACAAAAAAACAAGCTTGTATGGGACCTGTGACACAAACAGGCTGCGGTGCACTTTGTCCATCAGTCGGTCGTGCCTGCTATGCTTGCTATGGCCCCAAAGAAACGCTAAACACAACATCTTTGGGTCACTGGTTTGAATATTTAGGATTATCGAAAGAAGCCATTGCACAGCAGTTTTTACATATTAACAACAATGCACCCGCGTTTAATAAAGCAGGACAATATTTTAAAGGAATTAAAATTATCAATGAGTAATAACATTACTATCAATATTCCTATTTTAGCGCGCGTAGAAGGTGAGGGTGCTCTTGAGTTAGAAATACGTAACAATACCATCAAATTGTTAAAATTAAGGATTTACGAACCACCACGGTTATTTGAAAAATTTCTGGAAGGACGACATTACACAGAGGTGATGGATTTTGTAGCGAGGATATGTGGAATATGTCCAGTCGCCTATCAAATGAGTGCAGGGCATGCCATTGAAAATTGTTTTGGGATAACACCCAGTCCTTGGATTCGAGAAATGCGCCGTTTATTTTATTGTGGAGAGTGGTTCGAAAGTCATAGCATACATATC
>MGXX01000036.1:0-14965 GCA_001801515.1 Gammaproteobacteria bacterium RIFCSPHIGHO2_12_FULL_38_11 | reverse complement strand
TCTTATCCTGAAGCGGTACGTCGTGGTTTACGTCTACAAGCATTTGGTAATGAATTAATAAAACTATTTGGTGGGCGATCTGTACATCCGGTGGGTGCTTGCGTTGGTGGTTTTTATAAAGCACCCAATCTTGCTGATATAAACATGATATTGATAAAAGCAAAGGAAATGGCTAAAGATTGTGAAGAATTAATTGATTGGCTATCAACAATCTCACTTCCCGATAATTCCCATGATTTTACTTCTGTATCATTATATCATCCAACAGAATACCCGATAAATGAAGGTAATATCGTTTCTAACCATGGATTAAATATCAGTATTGCTGAATTTGATAACCACTTCAAAGAGTTTCAGGTTTCCTATTCAAACGCTTTGCATTGTATGCTAAATAATAAACCCTATCTCGTCGGACCATTAGCAAGAATCAATAACTGCTTTGGTCATCTTCCCACATCAATTCATGTATTTTTACAAAACTTGAAAATTAATTTTCCAACAACCAATATGTATTACAGTATCATCGCGCGCTCGGTTGAAATGTATTATTGTACATTGGAGGCGATTCGCATTTTACAAGAATACAAATACCCACATCATTCGCACGTTGAAGTTAAACCAAAAGCAGGCCAGGGATTCGGTTGTACAGAAGCCCCGAGAGGTATGTTATGGCATCATTATCAACTCGATGATAATGGTCAGGTGAAATCAGCCAGAATTATACCTCCTACCAGTCAGAACCAAGCCAGAATAGAGGAAGATTTACGTATTTCATTATTCAAGTTTGGTTTGAATAACGAAGAAGAAAAATTGCGTGCGTACAGTGAAATGATTATTCGAAATTATGATCCATGCATTTCCTGCTCAACTCATTTTCTAAATTTAAAGGTGAGTCGTCAATGAGTAACATAAAGGTTTTAGGCATAGGCTCTCCATTTGGCGAAGATCAGGCAGGATGGAAGGCACTAGAAATTTTAAAAAGCCGACTGAGTTTAAACGCTATTCTATCTCCATATATACAAATGGAGTGCCATGATAGACCAGGTTCGAATTTAATTGAGTTGATGCGTGATGCTAACACCGTCTTTTTAATTGATGCTGTAAAATCAGGTCAGATGCCAGGGATCATTCACCGCCTACAGAATGATGAGATTCAGGAATGCAAGAATCTCATATCAACTCACCATATGGGTGTTGCTCAATCACTACAACTAGGGAACGCCCTCAACGAACTGCCTAATAATATCATTCTATATGGAATCGAAATTTCTCATAGTGATTTACAGCTAACCATATCGGAACCAGTAAAACGAGGAATTAATCAAGTTGCTGTGGAATTAATGCATGAGATCATTGATATATTAACAATTATGAAAATTGTTCATGATTCAACGGCACTAACCTAACATATCTGTTGTGTAGGGTACGGCCCCATCCTGGTCAAATGGGGACAATTTTCTATTCATCTGTACCTCCTATCTGTGTCTCTAATAAAGTAATAAATTTTTGAAAGATTGTTAATGACAAATCTTCGAATAGCCGTATTTGCACCCTAGCCCGGATATTTCATCCCCTCTGCAATTTGTTTTAAAGCATCTAACTGAATAAAACAAACATTTT
Organism: Gammaproteobacteria bacterium RIFCSPHIGHO2_12_FULL_38_11; assembly: GCA_001801515.1. Next base: position 13,345 of record MGXX01000036.1, on the reverse strand, counting down.
TATTCTTGACGATAATAATTTGATGGGTCTGAAATCTTGAAAAAACACGGCTCACTGTTTCTGCAGTTAGTCTTAAATAATTACCAATATCTTGTCGCGACATAGGTAATTTAAATTCTAATTTATTTTCTAGTGGATACAATCTCGCTGCAATATCTAACAAAAAAGATGCTAATCGTTGTTCAGCATGCTCAGCAGCTAGATAAAATCCAATATTTAACTGTCGGCTGATGAGATGTAGAAATCTTTTTTGTAACGCTGGTTTTGTATGCAATAGTTCCAATACACTCTCATAAGGAATTTCACAAACCACTACGTCCGAAATAGCCACCGCTGAAAAGAGATATTCACCTGTGCAGATTGCCTCATAGCCGATTGCCTCGCTTGCAAAATAAAAACCTCGGATGAGTTCTTTGCCATCTGGATCGAGCTGATACGTTTTGATGATTCCTTCCTGAATAATAAAAAGACTGTGAAATTTATTTTTTGCAAGATATAACATGTCATGGCGTTTCAGTATGCGATGTTTTTTAACAATGGCAGGATAGGGATGAGCAAAAGACCGATGCTTGTGGGTCATAATACAAAATGGCGAGAAAGTGCAGCCATCGCATCGGGGGTAATGTTGAATAGAGTTATGCATATAAAAACGTTATTTTTGTATTTTACTAGTTGTCCAATTATCGAACTAATTCACATTTTTTGCAAGATTTCCATGACTTAGATCAATGTTTTATTCTGTCAGAATCGCTACGATAGCTCTCATCAAGCCTCACAATCGACATTAAATACATAACATATTGAAAGTACTAAATAATTTATTATCGATCTCCTTGCTATCTATTACTAATAGATAAAGCGAAGAGCTTATAAGAGGTCATGACCCATTGAACATCAATACTTCAGGATGTGACACCCGTGATTAAGATCCGTCATTTTTTTTTAACCACGCTCATTATTGCGTTAATGCCATTACTCACTAGCTGTCAATTAATTTTATTAGACCCAAAAGGCAGTATCGCTGCCGATGAAAAAAATATTATCATTGTCTCCCTTTTGCTCATGCTAATTGTGGTCATTCCAGTTGTCATTCTCACTTTCACATTTGCATGGAAATATCGTTCAAATAATACAAAAGCAAAATACACCCCTAATTGGGCACACAGTACACTCTTAGAAGTCATTTGGTGGACTGTTCCTTGCATCATCATCGGTGTACTTGGCGTGATAACCTGGACCAGCTCTCATCGATTAGATCCATACAAGCCAATCGACAACCCTTTAAAGCCAATCACCATTCAAGTCATTGCGCTCGAATGGAAATGGTTATTCATCTACCCCGAACAAAATATAGCAACGATCAATGAGATCCGAATACCAGTCGGTGTGCCGATTCAATTTCTCATCACAGCTGAAGGACCCATGAATTCATTTCAAATACCACAACTGGGCGGACAGATATATGCAATGGATGGTATGCAAACCAAATTACACCTAGTAGCAGACAGTATGGGCGAATATCGCGGTATGGGGACAAATTTTAGTGGGGATGGATTTTCTGGAATGCACTTTATCGTGTATGTCACTTCTAAAGATGCATTTGGACAATGGGTGAGAACAGTCAAACAATCCTCCAAAAAACTAACCACTACAGAATATACAGCATTAATACATCCCAGTGAAAATCATGCTACGCAATATTTTTCTTACGCAAATCGAGAAATCTTTGAAATCGCAGCTATGAAATCGATGAAAAAATAAGACAAATATAGGTCATTTAAAATGTATCAAAAAATATTATTCGGCAACTTAACACTTGCAGCCATTCCTTACCATAATCCTATCATCATGGGCGCGGGATTTTTTATGGGATTAATAGGTGCGGCAGTTATCGGAGCGCTGCTTTATTTTAATAAATGGAAATGGTTGTGGCGAGAGTGGATCACAACCGTTGATCATAAAAAAATTGGAGTGATGTACATCATCCTTGCGATCATCATGCTGTTACGCGGGATGGCAGACGCTATTATGATGCGTCTCCAACAAGTACTATCTGTCGGCAACTCAATGGGTTACTTACCTCCCGAACATTATGATCAAATCTTTACAGCGCATGGCGTGATCATGATCTTTTTCATGGCAATGCCATTTATGTTTGGCCTAATTAATCTAGTTTTACCATTACAGATAGGTGCTCGCGATGTGGCTTATCCCTTTCTGAACTCATTAAGCTTTTGGCTCGCTGTAGTGGGTGCAATGCTGGTAAATATTTCACTTTTAATTGGTGATTTTGCGGCAACAGGATGGCTTGCTTACCCGCCTTTATCGGAGCTTGCCTATAGTCCGGGAGTAGGCGTTGATTATTACATTTGGGCATTGCAAATATCAGGTGTTGGTACTTTATTATCCGGCATTAATTTTGTTGTGACCGTTCTGAAAATGCGATGCCCCGGCATGACAATGATGAAAATGCCCATCTTTGTTTGGACAGCATTCTGCTCGATGATATTAGTCATCCTTGCATTTCCTGTTCTAACAGTAACGCTAGCCTTATTATTTTTAGATCGTTATTTCGGCATGCATTTTTTTACAACAGATGCGGGTGGTAATGCGATGATGTATATCAATATGATATGGATCTGGGGGCACCCAGAAGTCTATATTCTCATCTTACCAGCATTTGGTATTTATTCTGAGATTGTAGCAACTTTTTCTAAAAAATATCTTTTCGGATATGAAACCATGGTCTGGGCAACAGCCTGTATTACTATTTTAGCATTCATCGTTTGGCTACACCATTTCTTTACAATGGGCGCCGGTGCCAATGTAAATGCTTTTTTTGGAATCATGACCATGATTATTTCAGTCCCAACGGGCGTCAAAGTATTTAATTGGTTATTTACCATGTATCGAGGGCGTATTACATTCTCAACACCGATGCTATGGACAATTGGCTTTATTACAACTTTTGTTTTTGGTGGTGTCACGGGAGTTTTGATGGCGGTACCTGCGATCGACTATCAAGTACATAATAGCTTATTTTTAGTTGCTCACTTCCATAATGCCATTATCGGCGGTGTTGTATTTGGTTATTTGGGCGGCTTAACTTATTGGTTTCCAAAAGCATTTGGTTTTAAATTAAATGAAACACTTGGTAAGTGTGCATTTTGGTGCTGGCTCATTGGATTTTATATTGCATTTATCCCGCTGTACTTGCTCGGGCTAATGGGCATGACCAGACGTTTAAATCATTACGATGTATCCACTGGCTGGCATCCGTATCTTGTTATTGCAGCCATTGGTGCTTCTATTATTGTTTGCGGTATTATTTTTCAAGTTTTGCAACTGATTGTCAGCATTAAAAATCGTGAACAAAATAGAGATGTGACAGGCGATCCGTGGGACGGCAGAACATTAGAATGGTCCATTCCATCACCTGCACCGTTTTATAACTTTGCAGTCACGCCCATCGTTGATAGCCGTGATGCATTTTGGGCGGCAAAACTTCAAAAGTCAGAAAATAACAATCTCAATCCTGCACCACATTACCATGACATTCATATGCCAAAAAATACCAGTGCGGGTTTTATGATAGCGGTATTCAGTGGTTTAGTTGGTTTTGCAACCATTTGGCATATCGTTTGGTTGATGGCACTTGGTTTGCTTGGTGTGATTTTTACCATGGTCGTTCATTCGTTTAACATGAGTACAGATTATTACTTAAAATCAAATGAAATTGAAAAATTAGACCTTCAGCGCGTATAGACATGAGTAACCATCCATGACAACACATACTTTAAATAATGACCATCATCACGATATGGATACAACTGACATTTTTGGTTTTTGGATCTATATTTTAAGCGATTGCATTTTGTTTGCCTGTCTTTTTGCAGCTTACGCCGTATTACATAACAATGTATATGGTGGTCCCAGCATGCGAATGCTAATCAATATCCCCTCTATTTTTAACGAAACAATCATCCTATTGGTTAGCAGTTTTACGTATGGTATGGCAGTTTTATCCAGCTATAAAAATAATATTTATCCTGTCATCCTGTGGCTCGGCATCACAATGATGCTCGGGGCCTTTTTTGTTGGTATGGAAATCAATGAGTTTACTCATCTCTATCAAGAAGGCCATAGCTGGCAAAGTAGTGCGGCATTATCTGCATTTTTTACTTTGGTAGGCACACATGGATTACACGTGACGATTGGAATAATTTGGATGGCAATGATCATCCTGCAATTAATGATCTTTAAAATATCACCGGTTATGCAAAAACGTTTAACGTATTTAGGATTATTTTGGGCATTCTTAGATATTATTTGGATTTTTGTATTTACAATCGTTTATTTAATGGGAGCCATTTAATATGTCATACAGCCAAGCAACTCATATAGAATATAAAAATGGTGGCAAATCTCTAAAAGCATATATCACTGGTTTTATATTGTCACTCTTGTTAACACTTGCAGCATTTGGCGCTGTTACAAAACATCTTGTTGACGATAGCAACCTTTATGTACTCGTACCACTCTTAGCAATTGCACAGCTATGCGTGCAATCGATCTGTTTTCTTCGATTGAATTTGAGCAGGGAAGGGCGATGGAATGTATTACCCTTTTTGTTTGTACTGCTCATTATTGCAATTGTAGTGAGTGGGTCACTATGGATTATGTATAACCTAGATTACAATATGATGCATTTTTAAAGCGACTCAACCAAACCATATCCTTCATTAATCACCCGCATCATCTCTGAAATCGTCGTGATGCCTTGCACTGCCAACCGGTAAACATCATTAATTAATAATTTACCCGCCAAAGATTTTTCAGCTAATTTGTGAAATGCATTTTGGTCATTTTTTCGTAATACTTCAGACATATCTGCTGTGAATTCTAATAATTCAAAAACAGCGGTTCGTCCATGAAACCCTGTATTGTTACAAAATGAACAACCTGCTCCCTGTTTAAATTGAACATCTGCTTTTAATAAATTTGATTTAGTAAGCCATATTTTTTCATGGCTCTCTAGCTGATAAGGTGCAATACAATGCTTACAAATAAGACGTACCAAACGTTGCGCAAGGATAGCCTGCATAGTCGCAGCAATCATATAAGGTTCAATACCAAGATCAATTAAGCGATAAATGGTAGTAATTGCATCATTCGTATGTAATGTTGATAAAATTAAGCGGCCAGTCAATGCAATACGCATCGCGGTAGAGCTCGTTTCTTGATCGCGCATTTCACCCAACAAAATAACATCTGGATCATGCCGTAAAAGACTGCGTAGAATCGCTGCAAAATCAAGTTTAATCTGATCATTGGTTTGAATTTGCACCGCAAATGGTAAAAAGTATTCAATCGGATCTTCAATCGTAATAATTTTAATTTCTGGATGATTAATCTCATTAACTGCAGCATAAAGAGTGGTTGATTTACCCGAGCCCGTTGGACCCGTTACTAGAATAATGCCATTTGGTTTACGAAACAATGCGTGCATTCTAGTTAAAATGTCACCATTCATCCCAACCGCATCTAGCCGCACCAAGCCTTGTGTCTGCGGTAAAAGTCGCATCACAATCGATTCGCCAAAAGGTGTTGGCATGGTCGAAAGTCGAATATCGTATTTATCGCCGAGTGGTGCAATTTCAAAACGACCATCTTGCGGCAAACGTTTTTCAGAAATATTTAATCGAGACATTAATTTTAAACGTGAAACAAGCGCAGGCATAATACTATGTTCTTTGAGAATCTGCTCATATAGCATGCCATCAATACGCAAGCGAACACGAATGCAATTTTCATTTGGCTCAATATGAATATCTGATGCATGCATCTGAATCGCATCTTCAAATAATATATTTAATAATTTGATAACAGGCGCATCTGTTTGGCCGACAGGGGCTCCAGCAATCGCAATAGCTTCCCTATTTATTTCTTGCGATAACGCGGTAGCAAAACTACTGATTTCTTTTGTATGTCTATAAATTAGCTTGAATGCTTGTTCTAAATCCTGATCATTAATCAGGACAAAATAGAGTGGTTTTTTTAATACGGAGCGCAATGTATCGATAGCAATCACATCGAGTGGATCAGCCATCCCAACTAAGAAACCATCATTTTGTTTTGTTAATAAGATGGCACGATATAAACGTGCATATGCTTCAGATAATTGTTGTTCAAATTGAGGATTAACTGAATGTTGTGTCAGATCATAAAATGGAATATGCAATTGTTGAGATAGAAAATCCAGCAAGTGTTTTTCAGTGATCATCCCGAGCGCAATCAGAGCATGTCCAATTTTTTTGCCAGTTTTTTTCTGATGCTGAATCGCTTCTTGTAATTGTTCTTCGCGAATGATGCCATGAGCAATTAACATCTCTCCTAGCTTCATTTGCGGCATAGTCATGAAATATCCAGGTTAGCACCCTGTGATTGTTAGTGCGACAACACCTGTTGTATCAGTATAAGTTTCATTGCAATTGGTGACCGAAGTAGAAAAATTATAAGTTGTCACAGGGCTTGCGTAGGTTGCTACATAACCTGCGATCGTTTGCAAAGCGGTTCCAATACCACCAGCCGTTGCAGTGGGTCGCCCCGTACCTGCAATAACAGTAACCACTGTTCCATTCATGGTAATTGAAGTCACAGAGCTCGCACTGGTGTTGCCTTCTGCAATATACTCTGACTGCGCTAAATAAACGGTACTATTAATTGCACCCGCCAATCCATTTAAAGCTGCGATACGAGCATTGGTTGTTTGGTTGATAAAACGAGGCACTGCAATCGTAGCAAGAATACCGATAATAGCAATGACAACAATCAGTTCAACTAAGGTAAATCCTTGTATTTTTTTATACATATCTATCCTTAACCTTAACAACCCGTTGTTGTTAATGCAACGATACCCGTCGAATCCGTGTAAGTTTCATTGCAATTAGTGACAGAGGCTGTAAAATTGTAAGTTGCAACGCCAGCCGCATAGCCAGGGGTAAAACCACTAATTGTTTGCAAGGCAGTGCCAATACCTGCAGCAGTACCCGTAGGACGTCCGGTACCTGCAATCACGGTAACAGCTGTACCATTCATCGTAATGGAAGTAGCAGAGCTACTGCTTGAGTTGCCTTCCGCGATATATTCTGCCGATGCTAAATAAACAGCGCTATTAATAGCACCTGCTAAACCATTTAATGCAGCAACACGTGCATTCGTTGTTTGGTTAATAAAACGCGGCACGGCAATAGCAGAAAGAATACCAATAATCGCGATAACGACTATCAATTCAACCAACGTAAAACCTTGTATTCTATCTTTCATCAGGCGCCACTTCTGTATCAATCAATAACGGAAATTATATCATAATTTAATGCACAATATACACCATATTCCACATGGGTAAAAAGATACCTAACGCTAAAACCAATACCATGATACCAACCATCACTATTAATATTGGTTCAATTTTATCGGTTAATTGCTTGATATCATAATCAAGTTCTTGCTCATAAAAATAACTGACTTCATATAACATTTTATCTAGATTTCCTGTCTCTTCACCCACTTCAAGCATTTGCAAAACAAGGGGCGAAAAAAATTTAGCCGCATTTGCTGCCTGTGAAAGATTTGTGCCTCTTTCTATCACTCCGCGCATATTTAAAATTTTTTCTTTGGCGTAGCTATTGTTAACAATATTCGAGACCAATGTCAGCGCCTGGACCAACGGAATGCCTGTTTGTAAGAGCACCGCAAGACTATGTGAAAAATTCACCATGACAATACGTTCTATAATATGGCCAAAAATAGGGATTTTAAATTGTAGATGATCAAAAATCTGTCTGATAACAGGACGACGCAGCAATAAACCAATAGTCCCCATGAAGCCAAGAAGGCATAGCATCACCACCCACCAATAATTACGTGTAAAAAAAGCAATACTAATTAATAGACGTGTTGGCATTGGAAGCGGGGCATGAAAACTACTATAAAGCGCAGCAAATTTAGGAATAACGAAAATATTCATCACCATAATGGCGCTTAACGCAAATATCATCACAAAAATGGGGTAGCGCAATGCGGTTTTAATACGCCTGCGAGAGGTATTTGCTAATTCATAATATTTTGCAGCTTGCTGGAAGGCCTCATCTAATCGACCGGTCGCTTCCCCCGCAGTGATTAAGGCAACCATCAGCGGTTCAAAAACATGCGGGTAATGCTGCATTGCACTTGATAGAGATGTGCCTAATGCAATTTCATCAGCAACTTTTTTTAAAGTCCGCGACAAAACGGTTTGGTTTGTAATTTCAGCGATACGTTGAATAGCAGAAACAATCGGTACGCCCGCTTTCACTAATGAATGCATTTGCCGACAAAATAATATAAGTGTTTCTATTTTGATTTTAGCGTCAAATAAATTTGATAATCGCGCGGCAGAATAAGAAACGACTGGAGAGGCTGTAATTTCGATCGGCAACAACCCTTGCTTAATTAATTGATCTGCAGCCTGACTAGCATCATTTGCCTCTACCTTCCCTGTTACACGCACACCACGCTGATCTCGCCCTGCGTAGGTGAAAGTCGTCATGATTATGCACTTAAATCATCAATACGTCGCGTAACATAGCTTTGCAAATCAAGCGGTAGTTGGCCTGCAAGATCAATTTTTTTGTAAGTTTGTAACGCTGCTTCCTTGTGTCCACTATTTTCGAGTGAAATTGCTAAACTGATCAACCAGCGACTATTGTTTGGCTCTTGACTTAACAGGGTATGATACAACGATATTGATTCTACATAATGGCCTAACGATTGCTCCACAGAGGCTAAGAGATCAATATAAGGAACAGTATTTTTTGCTTCTGTTGAGATGTTATTTAACACCTGCAATGCATCTTGATCATGATTTTCCATCATTAAGGCTCTTGCATAAAGCAGTGTTAACGTCGCATCACCGGCATGCAAAGTGAGTCCATTAGAGAGCGCTTTAATAGCATTTTTTATTTCATGATTTTGCAAATATAAGGTAACAAGTGCGATACGTGCATCTTGGTATTCTGGGAATGCTTGAATCAAAATACGTAATTTTTGCATAGCAGCAGGTGTCTGATTCTGTTCAATTAACGATAACGCATCTTGATAAACTTGATGAATTTTATCTTGGTTGGATTCCTGAACGGGTGTTTTTAATAGAGCGGCTGCCTCATCCATAGCAGGCGTCATCAAATCAGGCGGCACGATAACGGTCGCTGCAGGCGCTGATTGGCTAAGATTGTTGGGTATATCGTGAGGTCGCGGCGTCGGACGAGGTAGCGCCCTCACGATAATAGCAGGGGAAGTAGTCTGTGACGCTTTAAAATAGTGTAACGATCCATAAAAAATCCCTGCAATTGCAATGAATAAAATCAGCATCGTTAAACCATAAGTAATATAGTACGGTTTGTTCGAAGCGATGACTTCCAGGCCATTTAATGGCGACTCGCGATTATTACTCAATGAGAAACGTCGATCTAAACTATTTAGCATGTCATTTGTTAAGCTCACTCTATATCCTCCAATACAGCAAGAAGAACATACTCATGACAGCCAATGATAATCCTAAAACAACAGCCAAGGTATTGTAATTTGAAATCGATTCCGTATCTTTACAAGCGCGCATCACATCAAAAAAGGTCACATGAAATTTTCCAAGCCCATAAGCAGACATGAGTGCCTTATGACTTAAAATATTAATTAAACGCGGCACACCTTGGCTTTTATGAAACAACAACCATAATGCCGATTTAGTAAATAACGCATGCCGACCTTTATAGCCTGCCATACTTAAGCGGTGATTGATGTAGGCTCCCAACTCAGAGTATTTCAATAAAGACAATTTACATGAAAATCCAATGCGTTGTTTTAATTGACGCAACGATCCTTGATTCAATCGCTCATCCAATTCAGATTGGCCAAATAAAACTATCTGCAATAATTTAGCTGAACGCGTTTCAAGATTCGTTAGTAAGCGCAACGTTTCTAAACTTTCTGTTGGTAAAGCTTGCGCTTCATCGATCACCAAAACAACTTGCTTCCCTTCGGTATGGAGCTCAATTAATCTGGCATTAATAGCAGATAATAATTTATGTTGATCACTAAAATTCTCTTCTTGCACGCCTAATTCTTGCGCTAAGCTCTTACGCAGAGTAATCGCTTCAAGATCGGGATTAGGCATATAGGCAGTAAAAAATTTATCGCCAAGCTGTTCTAACAACATGCGACATAATAATGTTTTGCCTGAACCTACTTTACCCGTAATCTTAATAAATCCTTCACCATTACGCAGATGCAGCATTAAAACATTAAATGCCGCATGATGTCCTGCTAATTTATAAAAATAATGCGTATCAGGTGTTAACATAAAGGGCGGCGCATCTAAATGAAAATGCTCTAAATACATATTGAAAATCTTTCCTTAAGAAGGTCTCTCGCCTTCCGTTCCAAAATCCTGTGGCAAGCCGCCAAAATGGTAACCTCTTTGTACGCTATTAAAACGATCTGCTTCAGCTTTTAAGCGATGAGACCAAATTTTATTATTAACAATCACAGGCCGCAATAAAATTACCAATTCTGTTTTAACTGACGTTTGGTTAGTGTTGCGCGCTACCGTTCCAAAAAAAGGCATTTTACTCAGCCATGGCGTACCCGCTACGACTTCAGTTGTCGTATTTTGCATTAAACCACCGATCACGACAATTTGACCATCTTGCGCATGCACAACATTATCTGATTCTCTGACGGTACTAGAAGCCAACGGCAGAGTCAGGGTATTATTGCTAGCATTCGTACCGGTACTGGCTAGCTGTATTGTTTTATTCTGATCCACCACATGACTAATGGATGGATGGATAAACAAAATCACGCCACCATCTTGACTAATCTGCGGTGTCACATCTAATGTGATACCAGAAAAGAAGGGATTTAATTCAACACTTTGCGAGGTGGTATTGGTGCTGCCTGTAGGTGTTATATTGGACGTGTAGCCTGTTACATAAAACTGGGCATTGCCCACTTTAATCACTGCTTCTTGATTATTAATGGTAGCAATGTGTGGACTAGATAAAACTTGAATATTGCCTTGTTGCGCCAATAAATTGATAGCCGAGGTAAAATCGCCATGCCCAACATCTAGCGTTAAGCTAAACATTTGCCCATCATTAGCAAAACTGGGTGTTAGCCCATTAATACCACTCTGGTTGGCGCCTAATATTTTCCAATTAATGCCCGCTTGGTAATTGTCATTCAATGTAATTTCGAGAATTTTTGCTTCAATAATCACTTCACGGTGTAAATTTTTTTGAATGACCGCCAAATAATTGCTCACTTCTCGCAGTTCTGCAGGATAGGCATGTACCATCACAATATTAGCTTGAGGATTTAGCGCAATCCAACGCCCATCTCTGTTACCGATCAATGTTTTTAAGGTTTCATGTAAATTATGCCAAAAATCATTATCCACTTTTGTCACAATCGTGCTGCTTGAGCCTTGAGGTGAGCCATTAGGCTGGGTTGTCGGCGTATTCATTGGCGTCGTGGTATTGTTGCTATATTGGTTGGGCGTACCTAAGTTGTTACTGTTATTATAACTATTCACATCTGTAATATTTGTTGAAACCAATTGTGTTTGCGATTGTCCTGTTCTTTTAATATTTAAATAATCAATCGTAAAAACCTGCGTCATCATAGTAGGCGGCAGTATCTCATAGCCTAATGCTGTTTTTTTATACTGATAGCCATACAATTTACGTGTCGCATCAAGCGTTTGTTCAATCGTTACATTTTTTAAATGTAACGTAATATTGCCTGTCGCGCTGGGGTCAACCAGCATGTTATAGGATGTTCCCTCAACCAAACCCATAAAAAAAACATGTGCTGGCATGGCATTTGCAGAAACATCAAAATGACGTTCGGCAGTTGAATGTGCATCATTAGAAACGGGCAAAATAAGTGGCGGCAATAGGACGTGCTTGACAGGAGAGCCGCGCAATGATTGTGATGCTTGGTTGAGCGAATGATCAGCGGCCATGCTATTTCGCATCGTACTCTGGATATCTTCTCCAGCAGTTGAGTATTTAGGAGGTGCGTAAGAACAAGCGCTAAATAGCACTACAATGAACAGTATCCCTATATTTTTCAATATCTGTTTCATTACAATACCATCCTTCTTATTGCGAGTTCACTGAAACAGATTTCGTGATGCTAGCGACCAGTGGTATTATAAAAATACCATTGTTATTCTTAATATACACTTGATTATTAGAAATTTTTATCACTTCATACCCCTCAACATACTCTCCCTCATGTAGGCTGTGATCATTAATGATGGCAGTTTTCTGACCATCCCTGATAAAAATCCCAGAAAGATGAATATTTTTAAAGGCGCTTATCTCATCAGACGCATGCCAACCAGCAGGCATCGTTGGGTCAGCTTGCGCATAAATACCCTGAGTCAGTAAAAAAAATAAAACGCTAACACAGTATTTATTCATGCAACGCTCCTTCTGCTGCACTCAACACATTTAACACAACAGTTACTTTAGCATTGGGATATTGTTCAACTTGGTACTTCACACTATCAAACGAGATGTACCATGGTAATTTTTCCAAATAATCTAGGTAATATAATGAATCAAAATAACGACCATGAAATTGGAAAGTAATCTGTTGGCTAAGCAAATTAGGTACAGCGGAAGGCATTATCGGCATCACTGCATCGCTATTTATATGATCCATACTCAACATGGAGCCCGTTTGTGAAACAGCTTGTAAAAAATCCTGTAGATCTTCTCGTGTATAAATAATTCTTTTAAACAAAGACAGTTGTTGTTGCTTTTGCGCTAGTTGCGCTTTTAACAGTTTAATTTGATTTTCTAAAATATCCGTCGGCGAATTCAGAACATCTTGATAGTGTAACAAATTTAATGCAAGGCGCTGAACGTTATTTTTTACGATACTCATTTTAACAGAAAGTGATTGTAAATAATGGCCAAGGGGTCTTTCAAATAAAGCATACCATATAAAAAACGAGACCAATGCGATTGTTATTGTGACTGCAAGACGCTCGCGTAGCGAGAGAGCGTCAAATAGAGGCGTATATTGTTTAAAAAAATCATTTATCATGGCTGCGACAACGTATTAAGTGTAAAAGTAAGCCCCATATGATTACGGGTATCTGATGCTGTTACTTGCTTAAAAAGTTTGTCGCGAAACTGCGATTCTTTCTCCAGTAAAAGGACAAATTGCATCATACGCGATGCACTGAGCGCCATGCCTTCCAAACTGATTTGCTGGCCTTGATTCAGTAAAT
>MGXX01000035.1:10197-15021 GCA_001801515.1 Gammaproteobacteria bacterium RIFCSPHIGHO2_12_FULL_38_11 | reverse complement strand
AATAACAAAAATTAAATTATCAAGTTGTTCACGCCCCGCCAAATTCAATGCGCCCAATGATTCAGGCTCTCCCAATTCGCCATCACCACAAAAAGTCCATATATGACGATTTGAAGTTTTTGCAAGTTCGCGACGTTCTAAATACTTTAAAAAGCTGGCTTGATAAATCGCCATCAATGGACCCAATCCCATTGATACAGTGGGGAATTGCCAAAAATCCGGCATCAACCAAGGATGTGGATAAGAAGAAATCCCTTTTTTAGATAATTCTTGGCGAAACCCATCAAGTTGTTTTTCAGTTAAGCGATCTTCTAAATAAGCCCTGGCATATAAACCGGGTGATGAATGCCCTTGAAAATAAATTAAATCACCGCCGTGATCAGCAGTTTTTGCATGAAAAAAATAATGTAAGCCAATTTCAAATAAAGTAGCGATTGAACCAAAACTGGCAATATGTCCACCCAACTCAGTGGATACTTTTCCTGCGCGCATAACCATGGCAATGGCATTCCAACGCATGACATTAGTCAATCGCTCAAACACCTCAAAATCAGCCTCAGGCATTTTAGATTCTTGGCCAACAGAAATAGTATTAATATAAGCGGTTTGAATGCCACCCGGAACAGATACACTGCGTTGATTAGCATAAGCCATCAGTGTTTTTAATAAAAATTGCGCGCGATCAGTTCCTTCGAATTCAAGCACAGAATCCAGGGCGTCTTTCCATTCTTGCGTTTCTTGCGGATCAAGATCGGTCATTGCTTATTGTTCCTCGGTGTCGGTGTCAGCATCAATGAAAAATTATCTCATGTTTACTATAGATAACTCATAACACCCTATAATGCCGGGAAAGATAACATGAATCAATTCGCAGGCCAACCTCACACTGTTCACTGACGCTATATATCGCTTCACCCAATCCAACTTCCAAGGGTAATCAATCCCATCACTACCAGCCAAATCAAGAGTGCTCGACGAACAAGGTTCTGTGCATCCGGGTCAGCAGCAACAGCCAATTCACCAAAAGAGACAACTTGATTTTGATTAGGCGCAACACCTTGAAACAAAGTTTTCATCCACTCTTTAAAAACAACGCTGAAGTTTCCAGCCAAAGCAAAACTCAAGCCAAGCAAGCGAATAGGAAGCCAATCTAAAATACCTTGAATTAAAATAAAATATTTTTGTTCGTGTAATTGTGTATACAAAGCAGCAACCACAACATATAAAGCCAACCCCACAGGCCCAAAAATAAAATACCAAAAAAGCAGTGCGAATATTCTTTGATAGGTTTTAAGAAATAAATCAGCCGTTGGAATTGGCGCTGCCGTGGTCTGTTTTAAAATTGCAATATCAACGCAATACCACAACAGTAGAAGACTCAATATCGAATAACCCACATGACCAAACACATGATAAACCAGTGTGAAAATTAAACTCACGACAATCACAATAGGCAGCACGAGCAATAAAAAAGAAAAAAGGCGGTGGTCATGCGTGAGCGATAAAAATCTGTTACGCATCCAAGTCAGGTATTTTTCCGCCCAGTTAAAGTCACGTGGAATATCGGATAATTTTAAAAACCACTGCGCACTTAAACACACCAATATAACGATGAACGACATACTATTCTCCTATCAATATAAAGTTATTTTGGCAACGAAACACGATGCCAAACAACTGTTCTACCCAACAAAGGAATGCCTATATATCCACGCACTTTGATAAATTCTCCACCCTTTATTAATTGCATAGTAGCATGATAAACACTACCGTGACGCGGATCTAGAATAGTACCATGCGAACAGTAACTCGGCGTACAAATCATGTTTTTAATAATCGTTAATCCCAATGTCGGCTTATTCTTATCATCACCCTTACAGTGCTTGCATAGACTTGGTTTTTCACCTGGTTGCGGATAAGTTTTAACAATGGTCCCTATAAAATATTTTCCACTGGGCTTAATTTCAATAATTGAGGAGAGTTCATGGGTTTTTGCATCTACTGTTTGCCAGCACCCAACAACTGAATTCATATTTTCAGGCGATTTTGCAAAAATAACCGAAGGAATTAACATTAAAAAAACTAAAAACGGATTTACTATGCAAAACTTAATTAAATTTCTTATTAAAACAATCATAAATTCACTCCAAAATAATTAAAAATTAATAAAATTAACAAAAATTAATAAAAAAAAGCCCGTTAATGCTCTCATCCGCTGAAAATTATCAAAAAAAACAACTAAATTCACAAAAAAGATAAAAACATGATCAAAAAGTTTGATCTTATTGATTTTCATTGTAAAATAAAACTGTTGTATATTTAACTTAAATTTTTAGGGAGATTTAGAATGCCAGCAAAAAAAGCAAAAGCAAAGAAAGGTGCTAAAAAGAAAGTAGCAAAAAAAAGCGCCGTAAAAAAGAAAGGTAAAGTAGGCAGACCAAAGAAAGCGAAAACAGCTAAGAAAAAAGCTGGTAAAGCTAAAAAACGTGGTCGTCCTGCTAAAAAAGCTAAGAAAAAGTAATTTCTCTTAGTCCTAGCAAAAGCCGCTCTTGAGCGGCTTTTTTTGTTTGGGACTGCCTGGTTTGTTATATACTTCGTGTTCCAACTCAGAACCCAGAGCGTCAGCGAGTGGAAGCTACGAAGCACATAATTAAATTTCACAATAAACTTTTGCGGTAGAGATTTTAGACTGAATTTTATTTATTTTCTCCGTAGCTTCCACTCGCTGACGCTCAGGGCTCTGAGCTATATTTTAATTACCGCAGCCTGATCCAACATCTCACGCAAACCCTGGATCGACAAAACACCTGACTCCGCATACATTGCCGTGCGATTTTTAATAATCATCACAAACGGCACCGAACGCACTTCAAATTCTTCTGCCAAGGCTTTTTCTCGCTCAACATTCACTCGCCCAAACATAACTTCGGGATAATCATTTTCAACGCTTAACATAATTTTTTCAAATGCTTTGCAGGGCTGACACCAGTCAGCACAAAAATCAATAACCAATAATTTATTTGACTCCAATACTTGATCGAAGTTGTTTGCGGTAAGTTCTTTAATTGGCATATAGACCTGTTCCTAACGCACACTGTTTAATATTCTTTGCTGCACTTCTGCAGGCGTACCAACACCTGATACGCAATGATAACGTGGCGCATCGTCATCACCCGTCTTCATCCATTGCTGATAATAATGCAACAATGGCTGAGTTTGCTCATGATAAATCGTTAATCGTTTTCGTACCGTTTCTTCATGATCGTCAATTCGTTGAATTAATTTTTCGCCGGTGACATCATCATGACCCGCTATTTTAGGGGGATTAAAAATAGGGTGGTACACCCTGCCAGATGATAAATGCATTAATCGTCCGCTCATACGCACAATAATGTCTGAATCTGGCACTTCAATATTAATCACATGATCCAATCGCACATGTTGCTGTCGCAAGGCGTCTGCTTGCGCAATGGTACGGGGGAATCCGTCAAATAAAAAACCATTGAGACAATCCGAATGCTTAATACGTTCTTTGACCAAATCAATAATAATTGAATCCGACACCAAACTGCCTGAATCCATAATTTGCTTAACCGCTCTGCCCAATGGCGTGTTATCTCGCACTGCCGCACGCAACATATCACCTGTTGAAATTTGAAGAATATGAAAATGCGCTGTTAACATTTGCGCTTGTGTGCCCTTACCAGCACCTGGAGGGCCTAATAACATGAGTCGTATATTCAAAGTTGTTTCCTCGTTCAGTGTCAGTCTCAGTGAAGTATTGCAAAACCAAATAAGCACCGCCAAGAACTTTTTAACATAATCTGAGCGTAATTACCTTAAATAATTACTGACACTGTTCACTGACACTGTCACCATACACAACCCTGAATCTTCCCGTACGCAACAAAATAATTTGCGCAGACTGGGTTTGACCACAAATAAAAAAACTGCCCTGCTGTCCTCGTGTAAAGCCTGAAGATCGCCAACGCAGCTGATTTGAATCTCCCAAAGTACTGCGCCAATAGAAATGATAATGGCCAGGCATGGCCGGCAATTCACGCAATACAGTTTGATTTTTATTATTCAAAATTAACTGGCCATTCTGCCAATCTGAATTTTTGGGACGAAAAATAACGGGCGTATGCATTGTGATTGCCGAATCACGTGCAAACTCCAATGCATCAGTCAATTGATCAACCAGTCCATTCAATTGATTACTACTCACAAATTCACGATAGGCCATTAAGGCGCTGCACAATAAAATCATTGATAGTGCGATAACAATTAGACACTCTAACAATGTTAGACCGTATGCGTGATCAGGAATCAAAAATCCGGAATCAGTGTTGTCATTTAACTTGTGATCCATATTTTATGCTGATTTCTGATTCCTAATCCCCTGACCACTAACACGCACTTGCTGAATCGTATTACGCGAAACAGATAAAACTTCGATGCGATACCCCGCAATAACAACACAAATAGCGGTTTTTGGAATGCTTTCAAGTGTTTCTATAATCAATCCACTTAATGTGCGTGCACCATTGATAGGAAAATGCCAATTTGCCAAACGGTTTAATACGCGAATGCTAATACTGCCATCCACTAACACACTGCCATCTTCTTGCGTTGCAACAAAGCGTTCGACTTCAACGGCACTCATTGCAAAATCACCGGCAATTTCTTCCATTAGGTCTCGCAAGGTTAATAATCCTTGAATATCACCATATTCATCAACTACCAATCCGACATGTTTTTTTTCCTTCTGGAAATTTAATACTTGATTATGCAAGAAAATACCTTCAGGAATAAAATAAACTT
>MGXX01000035.1:3900-10143 GCA_001801515.1 Gammaproteobacteria bacterium RIFCSPHIGHO2_12_FULL_38_11 | reverse complement strand
GCACCATAATTTCTTCGACCGTTACTTGCTGCAAATCCAACACACGCAATAACATTTCCTGATAATGTAATGACGTTTTGCCTGTCGCTTCATGAACAACAGATCGCAACTCATCCATCGATAAAGTTTCACCCTCATTTTTATGGATGTGAATACCCCCTATTCTCAACAAACCATTCGATAATAAATTCACAAACCAAACCAGGGGGTATAATATTCTTAACAGCCATTGCAGAGGACCTGAAAACAATAATGCTACCTGCTGTGAATATAATGCCGCGAATGTTTTGGGCGCTGTTTCCGCAAAAATAAGAATAACAAACGTCAAAATAATCGTACCCACTAATGCGCCAATATCACCATAAGATTTAACAGCGATCATTGTAACAACGGATGATGCTAAAATAGCTGCAAAGGTGTTTCCAATTAAAATCATCCCCAATAAACGATCCGGTCTTTCCAACAGTTTCAATACACGTGTCGCACCCACATGCGATTTTCGCGCCAAATGACGTAATCGATAGCGATTCACCGCCATCATGCTGGTTTCGGAAGCTGAAAAAAATGTCGCTAATAAAATTAAGAAGATTAATAAGGAAATGTACATTGCAAAACTCCGTTGCGCGTCAATACTCAATAGGAAACCTGTACGAAACAACTTGGACGTCAAGTTGTGCAGGTTATTTCGTACATGTACCTAGCTTACCTGAAATCAACACCAATCTCCTCGTGTTGATTTAAAAAAATAAGGGATATAATCTACTCTTGATTTCAATATCGAGCGCCTTTAATGTCTAATTCAAACACCTTTATAAATTGGTTTTCTAATAAAAACACCCTTTTTCCAGGTGAAAATGCGCGTAAGAAAGCATTTAAGGCCGCTCAACGCTATTTCGACGCCAACCCAAATGCCACAAAAATACGACGCCAAGATAAACGCGATCGAAAAAACTCACTTATCAAAGCGCAGGATGGTGAAATTTACATGTTAGCCCATGACGATAACCACAATGAATCCTATTTGGGCTACGGTGCATTTGCCAGTGTCAAAAAAGCAATAAATAGTCATGGGCAATATGTAGCGGTTCGAATCGAATATGAGAAAACTAATTACGAACAAAATTTAAACGAAAGTAACGATCCTACCATTTCTGAAGAAATAAGCTTAACGGTTGGCAAACTCAAAAGAGAATCAACTTCAAAAAAAACACTGGGGAATAGAGTAAACCCTACTGCCCAATCATCAAATTCCGAAGAGGGGGAATTAAAAGAGAAAAAATGTTACCAAATACAAAATTTAGCAGGGATAGACTTAAATTATTTTTTACAGATAAAAAAGGATCAACTATCTCAAAACGAACGCATTAGATTAGGGATCCGCATTATTAATGCAGTTGCGAAATTACATGAGAAAAATATTGCGCATCTTGATTTAAAACCCGCAAACATACTTATTGATCCACTCACACATGAAATCACCTTGATTGATTTCGATTTTTCAGAAAAAAATATAAATGAAAAACTCAGTTGTTGCAAAGGGACATCGAATTATTTACCCCATAAAAACAATATTCTCAAAACAGAAAAAAAAGATATTGATATTTTTGCACTCATCAAAACTTTATTTCTAAAAAAAGAGGTGTATATTGAACAGCTGACGCGTGTAAAAAAAGATGACATGGGTGGGATTTTTGTTTTACCTGATGATACAGATAATACAAGGCATAATTTATTAACGAGCCTATATAGGCGAGCTTACACAAAAGTACCACCACACCCTTTTGCTCAACCGAACTCCACATCCAAAAAATTAACATATTACACACCCAAAAAATTCCCCTCTTGTAGAGCGCTCGGGTTAACGTTAATACAGCATTTTTTTCCAGACCCTCGAAACACATCACTTTTAACGAGCACCCCAGATGAGCAAGCAGCCTATTTAAACGAGTGTGACCAAAAAGTTACAAAAAATATTAATGATGATTTTAAAAAAAATCTAAAAAAAAATGTACTGCTTGCCATTGGTCGTTACAATATATGCAATCAATTAAACTATCACAATAAAAGTATATTATCTTGCTTATTTAAACCAATATGGAAAATAAAATCTGAAAACTACAACGCGTTGCTAAGCCAAGCACAAACACCTTTTCAACAACTGGTGATCACCTACACGTTACTGTGTGCTAAAAAAGGCACGCTATTAAAAAGCCTGGTCGCAACTCATTTGAACTTGCAGCATTGTGAAGCAAAATATCGTATTAATGCGCTTTTACGAGACGAAATAAAAACAATGCTAATGCATTTAGATAGCACCTTATCCGCAGATAGGATAGAGAAAAAAATTGACGATACAATGATTCAACTTCAAGACACGGTTGCCACACCTATTATTAAACAAGCGACCAAAACAGTAAGCTGCCTCACACCCTGGTCTAGCCGTTTATTTGTTGATGCGTTAGCCAATTTAAAAACGATACAAAATGGTTTAACACAAACCACAGGCGTCAGTTGTAAAAGTTATTCCGTGCACGTCCCTTAGCCTAATAAAAAACGACTACCATAATAACTTAAGCATAATAAAAAAACCGCAACCAAGGTACCATAAATCGCTTTTCTGCCTCGCCACCCGTGATAATATCGCCCCAATAAGAGCCATGTGAAAATAAACCATGCTGCAATTGTCAACAGTGTTTTTTGCAGTAAATAATTTTGCATGAGTAATAACGAGTAATAAAAATAAATACTCGTGATCAACATAATGCTCAATAAAACAAATCCAAATTGAATTAACTGGAATAATAAAATTTCCATAGATTCCAATGCGGGAAATTGCGTTATCAACCCTAGCATTTTCTTACAACGCAAACAGTATTCCTGTATCGCCAATAAAACAGCTAACAAGCCCGCAATACAAAAAATACAAAATAAAATAATGCCCAATAAAATATGGAACAGGGCGACCGGATGCACCAAGGTATTAATGACGATTTGTGTTGGAAAACAAAGCACAACAATTATTGATAATGCGCAAATCGGAAAGATAAAAATAAATAAAGCGACAATTGGTTTTCGCAAAGCCACCACCCAGACAATTAAGGTAATGAGCCATGCCGTTAATGAAAATAAATTATAAACATTTAAATTTTGCCCTTGAGCCATATCAATCCAGATATGCAACAAAATTGCATGCAAACACAAAGCAGCAAAACTCGCAACAAAGACGTATTTTCGAAGCGAATCCGATTGGCGTAAAAACAAGAGGCATTGCAGTAAAGCGCCAATGAAATAAAGAAAGACCGTGGTGAATGCAAGTGTATGAAGTGACATCAGTAATGCGCATTCCGTGTGATAATACATTGCATTAGGATAT
Organism: Gammaproteobacteria bacterium RIFCSPHIGHO2_12_FULL_38_11; assembly: GCA_001801515.1. Next base: position 6,770 of record MGXX01000035.1, on the reverse strand, counting down.
CACAACATTGCACTCAACCTCACTTCCCCATATAATTCTTGGCAAAATACCACACACGAGAAAAGCCATGTTTAACCAATTGACTGAACGTTTTGCCGGAAGTTTTGAAAAATTACGCGGTATTCATCGTTTTACGCAAGACAATATCAAAGAAGCCATTGTCGACATCCAAAAGGCACTAATCGATGCGGATGTTGCTTTATCAGTCATCAACACATTTATTGATGCGGTCACTGAAAAGGCAATCGGCCAAAAAATTATCAAACAAGTTCGCCCTGAAGACGCTTTTGTCAAAATTGTTCAAGATGAATTAATCACTATTTTAGGCTCAGAAACCAGCGACATTAATTTACGCGCACAAAAACCCGTTGTTATTTTAATGGCGGGTTTACAAGGTTCCGGTAAAACAACCACGACAGCAAAATTAGCAAAATGGTTAACAACATCACAGAAAAAATCCGTGATGGTCACTTCTGTAGATATTTATCGCCCTGCCGCATTAGAACAATTAGCAACATTGGCAAAACAAATTGATGTTGCCCACTTTCCTTCCACCCCGCAAGAAAAGCCACTTGATATTGTTAAGCGCGCAATTGATCACGCGAAAAAACAATTTCTGGATATTTTAATTATCGATACGGCAGGTCGTTTGCATATTGATGCCGATATGATGACTGAAATCCAGGAAATTAGTAATGCCGCACATCCCACTGAAACTTTATTGGTCGTTGACAGCATGGCCGGACAAGACGCGGCTAATGTTGCCAAAACATTTAATGAAAAGCTCGAATTAACCGGTGTTGTTTTAACAAAAACAGACGGCGATGCACGCGGTGGCGCGGCATTGTCTATGCGAATGATCACTGGAAAACCGATTAAATTTATCGGCATCAGTGAAAAAATGGATGGCCTTGCCCCCTTTCATCCGGAACGCGTTGCGTCACGCATTTTAGGTATGGGTGATATTGTCAGCCTTGTTGAATCAGTAAAAGAAAAAATAGACCAAAAAGAAGCAGATAAAATTGCCAAAAAATTACAAAAAGGAAAGCGTTTTGATTTCAACGATTTTTTAGCGCAATTAAATCAAATGAAGAAAATGGGCAGCATGCAATCGATTATGGATAAAATGCCGGGCTTTGCAAAAATCCCCAAAGGCACCACCGACTTAATGGATGAAAAAACACTTATCAAAATGGAGGCATTGGTTTTATCGATGACGGCAAAAGAGCGCCGTTTTCCTGCATTAATTAATGGCAAACGCAAACAAAGAATTACCAAGGGGTCAGGCACTTCCATGCAGGACCTTGGAAAATTACTAAAACAATTTATGCAAATGCAAAAAATGTTAAAACGCTTTGGCGGCAATAAAATGGAAAAACGGATGAAACAATTGGAACAATATAAAGATCAGCTGCCGCCAGAATTGCTCGCACAATTAAAATAGCACGCGGCCGGTAGGCTGCGTATAAATCTCACGAAGAATGATTTTATTTTTATCGTGAGATTTATGCATGACAAAACTACGTGCTAAACTTATACCCGAACGTCGCTTTAACCGCATTAAAAATTGGATAAATATTGTATGCGATTGGTGCGGTACCACTCGGCTTATCTTCTCCACCAAACTCTGTATGTCCAAAATTAATATGATCGTATTCCACACCCAGCAACCACTTATTCAGCGCATAATCAATACCTGCACCCAAATCAAGTCCAATTAAATTCTGACTCTGGTTAAAAACTGAAGGCTCGCTCCCAAGATTTGAATTTGTATTTAATTGACTTTGTGCGTTTGTAATACCCAACCCCACTTTGCCAAAAAATAAAAAATGATGGCAAGCAACACCAAAGCGTGGCGTAATTGTGTATAACCAATTAAAAGTGGTTTTATATGTCGTGTTTGTACCCGTTAATCCACTAAAAGGATTAGTCGTAGTTTTGGAAAAATTAACACCATCGAATTCAGACTCAACACCTAACATCCAACGCTGACGAAACTGCCAATTGTGACCTAATTGCATACCACCCTCAACTCCGCTGAGTTTTTGACTAAACGAACCGCCATTACCTGCAGGTGCAAACGCGGGTTTAGCCATAGCGCCAAGAAAGCCAGCTTGAAAATTATAACTTTCATTCACCCAGCCCCCTCCTAGATCAACACCTACATAATTACCCGACCAATCATACGGCATATTTTGTAGCTCAAGCGTGCCGCCTGCAAAAACACTGCCAGCAATGGCTGTGGAAATTAATATAACTGAGAAATTAATTTTACTTTTCATACTCTATCCTTAAGTTTATTAAAAAATCACTTCCATTAATTCATAGTTCACTTTGTTATTCAATCTGAAATTATTTTAATTTAATGCTTCCTTAAGTTGCCAAAACAACTTTTGTCGGAGTAAAGTGTCAAACAGTTAAAACCGCATGGAGAAAAGCAATGAGACGTTTTAAAGATGCAATAATGAATAAAACAATGGGGCAACATTTGGAAAATGTGAAGCACGGCCTTTCAAAATACCGCGTCCTTATTCCATTGGCATTAATGATTGTGCCTGAAATTGCAAAAACGTTATCTCCTGACGCAACCTCTGAAGATGTAGCCGATGCACAAATGAATATCGCTTATCTTTTAGGATTTACCGTTCTCAGTGAAGTCGTGACCAACGTCATTGGCAATGTACGAAATGCTGACAACACTAATACGATCAATGCAATTCCAGCAACCGTAGCGCTAGCTGCATCAGCAACAGCAGCCATTACTTCCGGTGTCATGTTCGCAGAACCTGGTCCTGAAATGACAGAAATTGGCCCATGGATTATAGGCATTTCAAGCACAGTAGCTTATCTGGCTGCCCACAATGCAAGAA
>MGXX01000035.1:3605-3890 GCA_001801515.1 Gammaproteobacteria bacterium RIFCSPHIGHO2_12_FULL_38_11 | reverse complement strand
ATGTCTCACCATCATCTTCATTTTTAAGACGTGCAGCACAAGCCGCAGGCAGCCCCGTTGGCGTTGTTGTGACAATTGCATTGCCCATCATGATTGCTGAAATTGTTGAACGCTGCATGTCTATCGCACACAGCGATAAATTAAAATTAATCGCGCCTTTTGTTGCCGATGGCGCATGGGCATTCGGTAGTGCCATTCAAACATTACTAACCTCACTGGCTGCATCAAACCATATTGAAAATAATAAGAAAATTATTGATGCATTATTTTTAATGGTTATCACTG
>MGXX01000035.1:2786-3596 GCA_001801515.1 Gammaproteobacteria bacterium RIFCSPHIGHO2_12_FULL_38_11 | reverse complement strand
GAATGGAAATTGATGAAGACGCAGTAAATGACAATGGTATTCACGGCATCGCAACAAGCACAAATATATTAAATAAATTTGCTGTGCTATTTCGTGATACTGACATTACGATGATGCTAGCAATTAAAGCGATGCATGAATCTGAACCCCAAAAGACACTTTACCGCAAAACAATGGAAGGTGCTTTATCCATTCAAGCAATGGATAGTCTAGTAACACTGTGGTATTCGATGGGTTTACCGACAACAGAATGGCGAAGACCGGCGTTTGCTGCTTTCGCTATACAAGCCCTCACATTCGGTTTAGCCTGCATTGATGCAACGGGTGCTGTTGGTAAACATCAAGTTGATATTCGTCCTGCATTAGGCATCATTTCAGCATTTGCTTATTATCTGTTTAAGCAAATAAAAGATTTGGATTGTTACCGTGTAATGGAACTAGAAAACACAGCAACACGAACACGCTCTGATTCACAAATAAGCATGCAACAACCACCCTCTGCTGTTAATGATTCAACCCAACCCGTCAATGCTGAAACACTACTGGTAACACCACAGCAACGAGGTGCCTATCCTGACAGAGGTTATGTAGCAATGTTTCGACAAGCGCGTGAGAATTTCAAGCTCTATCCAGATGGTGTTGCGCAAGGAATTCCGGTTTATGAAAAACCATTAGGTTACGCTAACATTGTGTAATCAAAATGGACAGGGCAGGGCATTTTACACTGATCCCCGATCCGCAAATTAATACTTCACAGTTGTCCATTTTTTCCGTAGAATGACGCACCGAGTGAAATTACAAACTGAATAT
>MGXX01000035.1:0-2733 GCA_001801515.1 Gammaproteobacteria bacterium RIFCSPHIGHO2_12_FULL_38_11 | reverse complement strand
CTGGTTGTGGCGCAATCTCTTCTGACCGTGTTGCCCATCTTGTAAAGTGTGCGCAAACAGACAAAGAAATCAACAAACCTGCTCCTAAAAAAGCAGAATTAAAAACAACGCAAATTGAAGCGTCGATCAAATCAGCGAAGGCAAAGGCGAAAGCTGTCGCTACTGAAGAAGCCTCCTCAGAGCCCCGAGCATCAGCGAGTGGAAGCGACGAAGCAAGCAATTAAATCTTACGAAAAAATTAGTTAGCATGGTGGGGGTGAAAGCCCTCTCTTGCGAGCACAAAAAAGCATGAAGAAAATAATCCTCGGCCGCATCGGCGATACTTACGGCATCAAAGGCTGGTCTCACTTTTTGTCTTTCACCGATCCAGTTGAAAACATTTTCACCTATAAAAACTGGCAAATTGAGCAATCAAAAGAACAATTCGAACCCATCAAACTTGAGTCATATAAAGCACACGGCAACAGTTTCGTCATCAAACTAGTCAATTGCAATAATCCCGAACAAGCTTTATTACACCGCGGAAAATCAATTGCTATTAAACGCTGCGATTTACCTACTTTAAACAATAACGAATATTATTGGTCGGATTTGATTGGCTTAACTGTAATAAACACGCAAGGCGAATCGCTCGGCATAATTGACCATTTATTTGAAACAGGCTCAAACGATGTCATCGTTATAAATAGCACAAAAACGCGGGCGGAAGCCTGTATTAAAAATAGCACAGAAACGCGGGCGGAAGCCTGTATTAAAAATAGCACAGAAACGCGGGCGGAAGCCTGCGTGCTTTTACTAAAACAACACTACATCCCCTACCTCCCCAGCGTCGTTAAAGAAATTAATTTAGCGAAAAAAACAATGCTTGTTGAGTGGGAGCTAATTTAATGCGCTTTGACATCATTACTTTATTTCCCGATACCTTTAAAGCTTTAAAATCAGGCATAACCGGTCGTGCACTTGAAAAAAACATAATAACCATTCATTACTGGAATCCGCGCGATTTCACAAAAGACAATTACAAACGCGTTGACGATCGCCCCTATGGCGGCGGACCAGGCATGGTCATGCTTTATCAACCCTTACACGATGCAATCACTGCGGCACGCAATGCATCACCCGTAAAAGCAACGGTTATTTATTTATCGCCACAAGGAAAACCCTTAACACAAAAAAATGTACGTGAATTTTCACACTCTTCAGAAAAACGGTTTATTTTAGTAGCCGGTCGATATGAAGGGATAGATGAACGTGTATTGATGAAAGATATCGATGAAGAGTGGTCGATTGGCGATTATGTTTTAAGCGGCGGAGAATTGCCTGCAATGGTGCTGATTGATGCGATCACGCGCCTTTTACCTGACGCATTGGGTGATGCGGATTCCGCAGCACAGGATTCATTTGAGACAGGCTTATTGGATTATCCCCAGTACACGCGACCCGAAACAATTGACGACATGTCAGTCCCCACCGTTTTGCAAAATGGGGACCATGCCTTAATTAATGCGTGGCGACAAAAAGAAATGTTAGGAAAGACTTGGCAAAAACGTCCAGATTTGTTACAAAGACGGATTCTAAATGAGAATGAAAGAAAACTGTTGCAACTGTACATTGATGAATACAAATAAATCCTGGAGCGTTTTCATATTTGCAGTGAGATTGAATGATATTTTATTGAGAAAACCGGAAGTTGACACGTTAGTCAATGAGGATTTTTTCAGAAAATGATCATTCAATATCGCTCAAAGATGAAAACGCTCCTCTAAAATGAAAAATAGGACAAGGCAATGAATCTTATCGACACAATTAATAAAGCACAAATGAATAAAACAATCCCAGCATTTCGCGCAGGCGATGCGGTTATCGTACAAATTAAAGTAAAAGAAGGTGAACGTGAACGTTTACAAGCATTTGAAGGTGACGTGATTGCTGTTCGCAAGCGCGGACTCAACTCTGCTTTCACCGTACGTAAAATGTCACACGGCGAAGGTGTTGAACGTGTCTTTCAAACCTACAGCCCCGTTGTCCACAGCGTTGAAGTAGTGCGCAAAGGTGATGTACGTCGTGCAAAATTATATTATTTACGTGACTTAAAAGGCCGCAAAGCAAAAATTAAAGAAAAAATTGCGTAATGAAATCGGGGTAACGAGCGTCTCGATTTCAGAACCCCGAGCGTCAGCGAGTGGAAGCTACAAAGCACGTCCCCTAGCTTCCCAAGTAAGTATGTTCCTTACCTCGGCAATAAAACAAAACGGTAAACTATGACCAAACTCACCCCTGCTGAATTAAAATCCCTCAAACAGCAATCTCATCATTTAGATCCTGTTATTTTGTTTGGCGCAAAAGGGTTAACCGATGCAATTCAAAAAGAAATCGAACTCGCATTATATTCGCATGAGTTAATTAAAATTAAATTGAGCAGTAAAGATAAAGCTGAAAAACAAGCGTTAACAGAAACCATTTGCAAAAAAAACGCGGCCATTTTAATTAATCAAATTGGTCACGTGATCACAATCTACAAAAAATCCCCCAAAGAAAAAGCGGTAACTGCCCCCACAGGTCGGCGCTCAGAGCCCCGAGCGTAAACGAGTGAAAGCTACAAAGCACGCACATGACAATTACAGCATGAGTGATTAAGGAACATGTACGAGGTGAGTCAGCCAACGGAACTTCCCCCTTGGCTGCTTCCAAAACCAGTACGTGACAGTCTCCCGTCATACGGCTTCCATCAGG
>MGXX01000034.1 GCA_001801515.1 Gammaproteobacteria bacterium RIFCSPHIGHO2_12_FULL_38_11 | reverse complement strand
TAAGCATATTTTAACAAGTTAATTATGTTGATAGGTCCTATCAGTTTTAATGATGCCTGCATCAGTAAATAATGACAGAAGCGCTGGCGTTAACCAGTGTAGGTTTAAATACAATAACTTTCCGCTAGCCTTTTTGCTTGAATTAGGTTGAGTTTTAATGCATCCTCAATGGAATTAGAAGCAGGTATTTCCAATGCTTTTTGTGTTAATTCTCGCTCTGCTGGGGATAAAGTGTCACTGGCAAGATCTAATGTGTTTGCGAGTTGATAGTGGCCATAATCAAAAGCAATACGCGCAGGTTGACGACCATAAATATCTTTATGACGCAATCCAATATCGTTGCCACGCCGATGCTCTGCAAGCATTCCTTCTGCTACATCAGTATGATTAAATTTTGCAGCAAAAAAGATTGGTAGTGTGCGAGGTGTATAACCGTCTGTCCAGGGTCCTTCCTCAGCGCATATAGGCGCTACAAAATTAAATTGACCCGACAACGCGAGTGACTGAAAAATCTCGTAATGCCCTAACATCGCCACTATCCACAATAAAACGCTAGGATTAACCGTTGGACGTAATGTATCGGCTTTATGCAGATCAGTATTATTCATGCATGCTGCGTAATAGCAATAGGCATAACGAAGCGGCTCTAATTTTGAAGATCCAAATAAAGCGAGTAACGATAGAAATTCCGGCACTTCAGGATAAACGGAATTATCTTGAGAGGGCTTATAACTATAATTATCAACTGACAACACCTCGAGACAATAACTATATTCATCACGAGGTTTGCAATTGAGATCAGTAGCAAAATGCAGAATAAACGGCTCGTAAATTTTACATTTTACAATTTCTTCTAGATTAGAATAAAAGTATGTATCCCGATAGACCTCCCTTGTTCTGTGATTCATTTTATACTCAGACTGGTGAATGCCCATACGCTTATGGTCTATTTTTAGTGGACTATCCCGTAATTCCTTTGCGTAAAATAATAAAGAGATATTATTCGGGAAAATGAACTCAATATTATGATTTCCTAATGAGGTGATTCTCGAATTTCCTTGATCATCATTAGAACGTATTAAATGATTTTGGATATTCTTAAAAATGAGTGCATCAGCGCAAGTCATGGTTAAAATAAAATTTCTCGTGGGTAGTTCAGAGACAAAAAACCCCAAGTGATTGGTCCACTGACTCAAAATACACAACAGCAAGCGAATTTCTTCCATTGCATTGAGTGCGTCAAACAACTGCTCTTTTTTAATTTTATTCTCTCTATTTAGTTGTTCATGCAAAAGACAACCAGGAGTTAAAAATGCGCCAGAATAGGAAAGTTCACACAATACTTTTTTTACTTCACAAAGAGAATTCAAATACAATAATAGTAATTTCTCGTGAATGTCATCTTGTTTTAAATATGCAAATAATTCCGAAAAAAGTTTGCTTCTTTCTTGAAATTCTTCCAAAAATGATTGACAGTCATCATCACTACCTGGGTTGATCTCTTTTATCGCCGATAAAAATAGGTAATGTGTTCTTAAATAAAGTTCAAGGGGCGGTAATTTGAAATACTGATCGTGAATCGTAATACCCTTGATTTGCAGTTGTTTTAAAATAAAACCAATCATATTGGTTGATAATGAAATATCAAACGATGCTAATTTTTTATCAGTTGATAATGACATATCAAGCGATAGCAATATATCAATAGATTCTGCGGCGGAAACACCCGCATAAACAGCACCGTTCATCATTTCTGAAGGAAGGTGATCGCGCAACCACATTTCCAAAACAGCTAATGCAGCATGCAAACTTTCTTTTGGTAAGGATACCGCACGTTTTTTACCTGCATATCGATCAATACTCGATAGCGCTTCAATTAATGGTTGCGTTGCTAAAAACTCAATGCTTTTTCGTGTTGCCGTTTCAAAATTTCTGATGCGACAATGCAATTCGTTAATGCGTTTATAAGCGACGATTAACGTATCGGCCATCATCATTTGGTTTTTTAACACACAATCTAATTGTTTCCCAAGCTGCTCAATCTGTCTTCCTAAGCATTCAATTTGCTCACCTAAACGTTCAATGGCTTTTGTTTCTGAGGAATTCGAAAAAAAAGCGATGGCGCCTAGAATGCCGCCTATTCCCGATATTAAGCTTAATGTTCCTGCGGCAGCTGTTAAGAAAGAAGTCGCGTTTTTTGTTTTTTCAAATCCAACAAGTGCACGATCCAACCCGCCTGATACTAAGGATAATCGTTGTGACAATTCAGGCTTATTCAACACCGTTGCCAAAAAAGCCGCATCACCCATCATGCCAGACACTTCTTTTAAATTGATTTGAAAATTTTCTTGATGCATAACACGGGCATTTCCAGATTGAACGACATTACTTATTTTCGTCGTCATTTCAGCTAAAAATGCACCGAGTGTTTCGTCTGTTATTTCTGGATCTAATAATATTTCTCGAGCGCGATTCGTTTTAATATCTTTCATCAAATCTGTTTTATAATATTGCGCATACAATGCCGGTATTTGCGATTCAAACTCTGACATTACGTTTTCATAAAGCCCTATTAATACTGTGCTCATGTTATTTTTTTCATTTGATGTTAATTGTTGGGAAAAAAATGATGAAGGGGTTAAGCTAAAACTGCGCTCTTCTTCGTTATAAATTAATCTTGATGCCAATTGACATGAAAGAAAAACACTATACCGATCGGTTACTTCAGTTGGCCATTCATATTCGCTAGCAACAGAGGCAACGTGTTGATCAAATGCTTTATCAATAGGCATTATTTGCGATAATTTTTCAACAGAAGCAGTGCCTGCTAACATTAAAGGATAAAAACCGGCGGCATTCAGTTTTCCAGAATAATGCATTGTCTCAGCTGTTATTTTAACAAATTTATCCATTGCAGATTGAACGAAATCAACCGCTGGTTCGCCAAATGGGATCAGTGTAGCAACGCTTGATTTTTTCAACAGCAGTGTCGTTATACGAATTGGGCCATATCCAGGACAGTATGTACAAAATCCAAGATCAATTGCTGTCGTCAGTAAAGTTAACTCAACAGGGGTACCGTTATAATATTTACTGAGGCACCCATTTCCAGTAGAAAAAATCTTAGCGGGCAGTGCGTATTTTTTTAATAAAGGGATTTTTTTTATGGCGATTACAGAAATTTTCGTATACTCGCTTACATTTTTATGGGTTTTTGCTTTTTCTTTGTCAACTGGTCTCATAAATACCCTGCAACAGCAAGTTCTTTTGTGGTTGGAATAGTACATTAGTTGATCACACATAGGAAACTTATTATTCCGATAGGTCCTATCAGTTTTAATGATACCCATGGGCGAATCGTCAGCAGAATCAGGGTAATGAATGACGGTGGCGCTTTTAATACAACGTGTTATAATGCTCAGTATATTTACCATTTTATCATAACTTGATATACATATTGACCATTATGAAAACATATACGCTATTGCCCACATTACAGCGCACGCTGTCCACATTAGGCGAACAAATTCGACTGGCTCGTTTGCGGCGTCGTTTTTCTGCTACGTTGATTGCACAACGCGCTGGCATTTCTCGTAATACACTTCGTTCGATCGAACGGGGTGAACCCAGTGTTGCATTGGGCGCTTATGCCAGTGTCTTATTCAGTCTCAGTCTTGAAAAAGATTTATTATTCGTTGCAAAAGACGATCTATTGGGTCGTAAATTACAAGATGCCAATTTATCTGTCAAAGCGCGTGCACCGCGTGTACGGAGGCAACATGAATAAAAAAAATATTTGGGTTTATGCAGATTGGATAGGTTTATCACAACCCACATTAATAGGCACATTGCATGTCATTCCCTCACGCGGCAAGGAAATTTTTTCATTTGAATATCATGCAGACTGGTTAAATAATCATGCAACCCATACGATTGACCCCGCGTTACAATTATTTCATGGAATGCAATATCCAACACAAAATCAGGAGAATTTTGGTGTGTTTTTAGATTCATCTCCAGATCGATGGGGACGCTTTTTAATGCATCGACGTGAGGCACAACAAGCCAGAAATGAAAACAGAAAAGAAAAAACATTATTGGCTTCTGATTATTTGCTCGGTGTTTACGATGAATATCGAATGGGGGCACTACGATTTAAAACAGAAAAAAATGGGCCGTTTTTAGATAATAATAAATCAATTGCTGCACCTCCCTGGACAGAATTACGCGCCATTGAATCTGCCTGCCTTGCAATAGAAAAAAAGGATGCTGAAAAAAAATCGCATTATCAGCAATGGTTAAATATGCTCATTGCGCCTGGCGGATCACTGGGTGGTGCTCGCCCTAAAGCCTGCGTTCTAGACAAATCGCAACATGCCTGGATTGCTAAATTTCCAAGAAAAACAGATGAATATGATATCGGCGCATGGGAAATGCTAATTCATCGCCTTGCCCATAAAGCAAAAATTATTGTTCCTGATGCAAAAATTACAAAATTCAATAGTCTTCATCATACTTTTCTATCAAAACGTTTTGATAGAAATAAAATAAAGCGAATTCATTTTGCATCAGCCATGACATTACTGCATCGTCATGATGGTGATGATGCATCTACAGGTGCTAGCTATTTAGAGTTAGTCGAATTTATTTTACGCATGGGATCTCGAGTTGAACATGATTTAGAGCAACTCTGGCGTAGAATTGTTTTTAATATTTGCGTTTCAAATGTTGACGATCATTTACGCAATCATGGTTTTATTTTTGATCCTGCAAGCGGTTGGTTTTTATCACCCGCATTTGACATGAATGCAGTTTCAGATGGAAATGGTTTGAAACTGAATATTTCCGAAACAGACAATTCACAAGATTTAACGCTTGCGAAAAGTGTTTCAAATATCTTCAAAATTTCGCCAAACAAGGCAGATTCCATTGTTCACGATGTTATTGCTTCAATCAAAACATGGCGAAAGGAAGCAATGCATTTACGCATATCATTGCATCAACAAGATTTGATGCAAAATGCGTTTAGAATAATTACTTAATAGATTCTGCAGTTGAAACTGTCGCCATTGCTTGAAGTATTATCAGTTTGTGCCGCTGTCGCCATATTTTTGAAAAATGCGCTGGAAAATTCGATTTTGTTTAACACTACCTCATGATGATGAAATTTTGTTGCAGCGTGAGCATCATCTAATAGCCTTGCCTTTTTCACAATGTCACCAGAGAAAAACGTACCTAAAAAATTAAAAAAATTATATGGAGGGCCGACCAGGGCGTCGAATAGGGGCGCGAGTGAAAGCCCACATTTTTGCATAAGCCGGTCGATAGTAAAGATACTTAAGAGTATCGTTGTTATACAGATAACTATAGCAGCAGTTCCTATTACCCCTATGTAAACTGCGATCCCTACAATGGGAATAATAATCTGTGGAAAGCGGTAAGAATTCACCAATTTTAATAATTGTTGGTCGTCATATTCTGTGAAATCATGGCGATGACACCCAACAGATACAAGCTGAGTGACCTGTGTGTGAAATGATTCATAGGTTGCATTCATGGTGCAGTTGTCAAGCCAAAACGCACACGCAGCCAACACTGCATTCTTGGCACTGCCCATGCCCAGCACATTCATTAGCTGCGAAAAATTACCCAGTAATGAAGAAACCGATGCATTAGATAACGCAGTCACACAAGAAATATCGTTCAATGCCTCTGTGATTATTTGAATACCTACATCATGAGATAATGATTTATCAAACAGTGTTTTATCCTGCCAGTAATGGGTTTGATAGTCGTGCAATGCATTGATCGCCTGCGCTTTCCAAGAAAATACAAGGTTGCTTGCTATTATTAATGACGCCATGCTGATAAATATAAGGACAGCCAGCTTACCAGGCTCTTTCACTTCAAGAAATCGTGTTGGATAAAATCTTGGAAACCATTTTATTTCACTATTCTCTTGCTGAAATGCTGAGGCAATGCTTGAGGTGAGTGCTGCTAATTCAATGATTGCCTCAGGCAAAAACTCAATATTCCTCATACACTCTTTTTTTTGCGCCGCCTGCCATTCACGTATTTCTTGATTTTTTTGCATTATGCGAAAAAAAGGGTTGTACAGGTAGGAATGAAATAATATTTTAACGACTCTGTTTTTAGCATGAAGAAGAATAATTTCATCTTTAAATTGTGCTGAAATCATTAAATAGTAGGCAAGCTGTTTTATTAATGGGTCTGGAAAAGGAGCGATATGCCCAACCTGCTGAATGGGTTTGCCCGTTATATCATCCATCTTATATCTTTGTAAGATCGACTGATGTTCAGTTGAT
>MGXX01000033.1:11172-11274 GCA_001801515.1 Gammaproteobacteria bacterium RIFCSPHIGHO2_12_FULL_38_11 | reverse complement strand
AAATAATAAAAATACCAAGGATTATAAGCATGCCTATTTTTGAAATTAAAAATTCCGTGAGTACACCGATTCCTAAACAGACATTAAAAAACATCAAATACC
>MGXX01000033.1:4912-10985 GCA_001801515.1 Gammaproteobacteria bacterium RIFCSPHIGHO2_12_FULL_38_11 | reverse complement strand
ATCGTGTGAACAACATCTATTCGTTTGTATTTCGTCATCCATGGTAGAAAACGTAAATAAATTTCTATCTGGCAATACACTTAACTCTAAACAACATCATGAATTAAGCCAACGCGGCAGTATCTTTATTTATCCAACGAGTTATGGTTATCTTTTTATTGGATCTCTAAAAGATACTATAAGCCAATCTAATGGTTGGGATGCTGTTGCCATATTACTTGGCAAGGAGAGCGATGGAAAAGACAACACACGGTTGATTGATGAACGATTAATTGAAAAACTTATATGTGATCATGAAAATGAGTTGCCAACAGGCGACCTTTACGAATATTTTATTAAAGGTAAAGAAATTCAATCATTTTTTGCTAACCACCCAGCGCCACTATCAACTGTTAGGACATTTTCAGTCTTTCAGCCATCTGATGATCAACTCAAATCAAAGGTTACCAGCCCGGTATTTTTTTCTTCAGGAAAATTATTACCTGTAGCTGAAGAAGCTGCGAGTCAAAAATCTACGGAATTTGATCGGGTCATGCCGCTGTTTGGACGCGAGTAATAATTACCTTTTTAATTTTGACCAATTAATCGTGAGGTTTCAGCAAGCTTCCTGAAACCTCACGACAAAGACAGAGCGTCAGTGCGGTCTGATGAATCTGCGCTAACACCTCGTCTGGCGATGTGATCATGTGCGGATTTGCAGCTAATATAATGCAAGGGAGAGATTGATATGATAGGTCACGAAAACATATTTACTCATATAGCTGAGCGCTATAAATATATTGATAAATCATCTTGGGAAGTTGCTGATCGAATCGATTTAAATCCTGAGGAATTACTTTCAATATTACATACTGCTTTGCAGAAAAATCAGCTGATACATTCAGACATTACTATCTTTGCTTTTCACTATATCTGGAATCGTAAAAACATTCAGTTAGGGAAACAAATTTTAAAGATGTTATTAACATCATCCGCGGATATATTTCATTCCTTCTATTATTTTCTGGAATCTAAGGCATACCATTTTAATGGTGAATATGATTTGTCGGTATCACTACTAGATAAAGCAGAAAAACGATTGCAACCATGTATTAATGGAAACCACGATTATCGAAAACTATTAACTTGTATTGGTTCGTTGTCTGATGCAGATCCTGAAGGTATTGAGTACAGCGTGATGAAAGCAATTATCGCAAATGATAAAGGAAATAATTACCATGCGCTTGGGCAGTATGATGAGGCTATCGGTGAATTTATATGCGCGCTGCAGCTGCAATCTGAATCATATTCTACAATGTGTCACGCGAATATTGCGTATACAAGACGCTGTATGGCTAAAACTCTTGAAGCGAAAGGAATGCATGATAAAGCATTAGAGCAATATAAACTTTCTAATTCGATTGCTAATAATATCTATAGTGATGAATCACACCCTGAGGCAACTGAAATTAAAGCGGCACTGTATCGTTCCGCTTGTAATTCGATATAAATGACTTATTGATGACGCGACATTTTCAGAGAGCATATGATAATTATCATTGTGGAGATTAATGTTGCTGCCTAATTTAATATTTATAGACTACAGACACTCTTCACCGTTTATTCCTGACTTGCTTACTGCTTTAATCCCAAAGCTGAAAGACCTGGGATATGATTCGTTTTATGATGAATTGCCACCTGAAGATAATGTGGAATCTCTTTTCAATTTATTCAGGAATGCCGAGATTAATCTTACTAAGACTATCGATTATTTAAATACATTATTGTCATTATTGAATGAGTTAGTCGATTGTAGGTCAAGTAATAATCTTGTTGTAATTGAATCAATTCTTAAAAAAATACATGATTTGGCGAGTGCGCATCAAGACACAAAATGTACGCCAGAAATAAGTAAAAAAATTAATGACACATGGTACGGTGCAGATAACGAGATTATTGGTGTATCAGAAAAGGATATACCAAATAAATTGAAGACATGGTTTGCAAGAAACATTCATTCCATGATTGCCAATCTTGAAGGTAGCTTATTAACTGCTACTTCAAATAAACAATTTTTCCAGACAATTATTGCCAACCAAATTCATTATCAGGGAGTTGATGATGCTGAGGCAATTAAATATATATTAGGCGATAATATAGTAGCCAGAGAAGCTTCGGATAGTCTCAGAGCAAGGATTAAATCTGGAGATGTAAGTGCGCTATCTACGAATCACACAATAAAATTGCTGGCCGCCGATAAAACCAGAGATAAAACAATGGCCAGTGCTTATCTGGCTGCATCGCGTCCGTTTTTTGCAAGAACTGGTGCATTACACCTATCGGGACTACAAGACTTCATTATTGCCAATCATTCTTCAGAGAAATCATTGATGCGTTTTTGTTTTTTTGACTTGTGCCCGAACCAGCAAGATGTCAACGCATCAAGCCAAGTCAATAATGATATGGCATTGCCTATATCAAATATAAAAATGAGTATTGCAAATAGAAATATTGATGATTTGGCTGATGAAATACTTGCGGTTGTAAAAGCCAAAATAAAATTCAATCAAACTGTTATTGAGGCTAAGGATGACACGCAGGCAAGCAGCGATGTTTCGCCTGATTGCGCTAGAAATCCTTCACGGTTATTTGCAAGTCCAACTATTTTGCGTAAGCATGAAAGGTGTGATGACGAACTTGAATCTGTCCGCAGACTTAAACATTCTCGTCATGCTGGCTTATAGTCCATCTATTAACTGTGTGGCTTTCAGATAAATAATGACGTAATGTTGATTTTTTCATTTAAGGTAATGTGAGGGAAATATGTTTCGTAAAAGAGATATGACATCTATCAACAAGAATTCCAGGTTTAAAGTTGTTATTGATGATCCATTTGACAAAGTGAGTGAAGAAATTATAGTTGATTTCCTTTTGAATCCAGCCCGTACGCAAAAAGAGAAAGATAAGTATTTGCAAAAAATACTTAATGATGAACGCGGCATTAATTTGTTAACCGACTCATTCTTGTTGGTATGCGAAACTTTAAAAGAATGGAGGTCAAAAACACCCGCGTATGCATACAACACTGCCCAACAAAAAATTATTACCGAGAACATGCCATTCATAGAAAAATACGAGTCAGTCCAGATGAGCCTAGTGGATGTTATTGGATTAGCCGTACTGGAAGAGCGTTTTCCTGCTATGGATCTGTCAGGACGTAAGCGCGCTCGTTCTGATTCACCATCTCCAAAACCATTATAATTTTGGTGTTTAATCAAGGTTTCAGTATAATTGCTGTCAGGACTTGATTCAGAAATTGAATCAATATTAAGAAAATTAATTATAATTCAATGAATGAGGAAATCAAAAATGTTTAGATCATTAATATCACGCGCATATTCCTTAAGCCGTGTAGAACTAGCTGAATTTGAAAAATTATCATGTCCCTGAAAAATTGGTGTAAGATTTGGTGGCATGCTTGGTCAGGTTGTGTGTTTTTACAATAGAAGAAGTAGCTGGGCTGTGTTTTGAGATTAACTTGTTGATGATGCTCTCAGCAAAAACGGAATTTGCAAAGCTGCTAGCAACTACTAATAGTATAGCTGTAGATAACTTATACATTCCACTCTCTCCAGGTTGAAATGAATACGCTGGCGAGTCTACGGTAATCGGATAAAGACATCAAGTTTCACAGTATTTTTGGTTTCGTTGACACTCAATGAAGTCAAGTGAGAGCCGATGAAGTTAAAGCAAGATTGCTTGATGTCTTGGCCGCGGTCAGAATTTATTTCAACTATTTTATCTAATACACACGCGCTTATTAAACGCAACCCCGCAAACCTTACGGGGTTTGCTTTTAAGTACCTCTGGATCTATAATCTCTCGCACTGTGTGAAATATAATAATAACAATAAAAGGTAGTAACTATGGTTCAGCGCCAAATAGTCCCTGATGTATGGTCATTAATATTCAGCCATCTTGAGCCATGTTTTCTGGCTGATGTCGCGTGTGTCAGCAAATCATTTAATCATATTGCGTTTGGTAACACCGTGTTTATCAATAAGCTAAAGCGGTACTTTCCGCATGAAGATTTGGAGACTATTCCTGTTCCTGAGAGTGAGCGACAAAAAGATAAATTCCTGTTTAGAACGCTATATGCTAAGAAATTTTCGACATTGAAGTCTTCAGCCTCGCGTCGGCTACTTTCGTATATTATAGAAGAAGATATTGAGCAAATACGCAAATTCAATATTGATGGCGATAGCTTATTTGACATGCTAAAGGAAGAGGATGCAGATGGTAATGACATGTTGTTTTATATTAATCGGAGTAATAACATCACACTCTGCGGTGAGATAATTAAATTATATGTCAGGCATGAAGTTAATATCATCAAGTCATGGAATCCGCTAACAATATTGGATAACTGGATAGACAAGATTTTCAGAAAAGTCTTTGATCTGTCACTTAACAAGCACGAAGTCTATAATTTGTTTACACTGGCTGCGGCATTTAATCTTGAAGTCATTAAATCTATAAATCAAGTGGGTCCGGAATTATATTTTATTTACGATGAAGCATTAGTGCAGGCTGTTCGCTTTAATCACATCGAAACTATAGAGATTTTATTATCAGAACCTTACAATCATTTTAAGGGGGCTGATGGAAAGTTTTTTTCACATTATAATCCACTAGTCGCTGCTGCCAAATATAATCAGGCTCAAGCGGCAAATCTTTTGCTGGCCTTTGAAAAGATTGGATCTGATTTTAACTCCATCGAAGCTGCATTAACCACGGCGGTGGAATGTCATAGTTCCGGTGTCTTCGATGCGTTGCTGACTGCGTATCTGACGCACCCAAAAAATAATCATATGAATGTCAATGCATTCATGGATACCTGGTTATTTCATCATATCATTGAGAATGGTCATGCGGATCTTGTTGAGAAAACCCTGCAAAGAGCGACTGATTTAAATGATGTAAATTTTGAAGATGTCATAGCAGGATCTGTGCGTCGGGCTATCCATCATAATCATATTGAAGTTATACAGGTTTTTCTGAAGCATGGTTATATTCCGCACTCTCTCGATCGTTATGCTGCTAAATCGAATAATCAACCGGAGATGGCGGAGATGTTGCGTGAAGCAAGGAATAAATACAAACAGTCAAATCCAGCGAAGCTTGGCAGGTGATATCCGTTACTTCGTCCTCCCAGCAAAGTTTACGGGGTTGCTAAAGTTTACAGGGGCTTTTGATTGTAAAGAATTTATAATTTGTCGCAGATTAAAAAAACATAATAATAACTAATCACGGGGTAAATATGCAGAGAGATGCAGAACTAGAAAAAAAATTGAAGAAGCTGTTTGACCACGATTTCGAATTTAGAGAACCTTATATTAATGAATCTAATGCAGATGATGAAGAAAATGATTTCGAAATGACTGTAGGCACATATCCTGCGTCTATATTTTGTGGCGAGCATTTTGGACTCCACGGCCTTTTTGATATTTTGAGTGAAATAGATAAAGATGATGATATCATCTCTGAAACATTTGGTGGCCGAACGCCCTGCCATATCATTATAAAATCCAGTGAAACGGTTGATTTATTAAAAACCGCTATTTCTAATAAATTATTACAATATCAGCAAAAAACCGCTCTCAATCCATATTATTTTTATGAGTCCAACAGAAAAAACCGTGAAAAAACTCATCCTGATATGACACCATTGAAGGTGGCCAACGAATTTGATTTTGATCCACAACTATTAAAAACTGTCACGCAGGTTGATGACCTCACTGCATCAATATATATGTGGGGCAAAGATATTGAATCAGCGACAATCGTCCTCAATAAAATTTTGGGTAAGCTGGAGCTGGATAATCACAAACAATATCAGGAAGGGCGCATCATGCAATCCGGAAACGCAATCATAATGCGCTATGATGGCATTACAGATTTTTTTAAAGCGATGTCTTTACCAGTGGAGTTATCAACACAAGGCACAATGATTCGGCCAAAATGATTCTGATCTTTCGGCAGCATTGCGTGAGTGATCAATATTACCGTCAGGAGAATTGCCTCACTATTCTTT
>MGXX01000033.1:0-4905 GCA_001801515.1 Gammaproteobacteria bacterium RIFCSPHIGHO2_12_FULL_38_11 | reverse complement strand
GTCAAAGGGGATTTAGCTGAGGTAAAGAGAATTTTAGCACTACTTGTATTAATCTCCGGCCAATTTGTAGAAGATATTGCCGAAATACTTCAATAAGCATTGAAACAATGGATGGTTACACAGCTACAAAAACTATTAGAGAACGTGAGAAGATTAGCAGTAAGCACACCCCGATAATTGCAATAACTGCCTATGCACTTAAAGGCTGGCCCTTCGGCAAGCTTGCGTGACTTAATTTTTTGCTCGAGCAGGGCTTTAGGTAACCAAACACCCAGTCGGATGCAGGAAATTGCGAAATCTTTTGTGCTACTGGGTAAGTCGCAAGATTTAATAGCAACGATAGCCGCGTCGCTATCGGCTTCGGTTTTCTCGACCACCTTGGGCAATTCGCCGCCGTGGCTCATGTAGTGACTTACCCATATCGCATAAAAGAGGCGCAAGGCTAACGAGTTTTTCTATTAAGATCAATACGCTATTAAAAATAAATGTGGGTCGCAGCTAAAGTTGGCATGTTTCGGGTTGAATCAGGCGCAATGCAGAGGGTAATATGCAGCGTTGTCGAAAAAGCACGGGGTTGAGTATAGAGTTTTCATGCATTAATATTCCATTACAAAAATAAAAAGAGATAACAAAGGCCGTCCATCATGAGTAGGCTTTACTTTAAATCTGTCAACTGCCAGCAAGATCATCGCTGATTTCTTTAGTCAGAACACAGAATTACCCGACGAAGACAAGAACTATTTAATCGAAAAAAGACATGAAACATAAAGAACTTAGAAAAATAGGCAATTCTGCAGGATACCGATTGAATAAACAAGGTATATGCCAAGGCTATACGCTAGGATGGATGGAATCGATGCTTGTAGACGAAGGCCAAATTTTTGATGCCAGACTTGATAGAATTCGGAAATATAAATCTTCGTTGAAAAAAGATATAGCTGCAGCGAAAGAAAATGTGAAATCAAAAAAATACGGACTACTTGCAGATGATTGGCAGGTTTTTGATATCATGGCCTTTTATGAGCGAATTGAGCTTTATCATATGCCCATGGAACATTACCCTGGTTTTTTTACCAAGCCCATTTATCAAGGTAATATAGATGAAATATCCAGGATCGCATCATCTGAATCTATTCTAAAAGCGGGTGGTCTAAATACTGTTTTTTCTTATTCATACATTTTCACACTTGATGAGCTCGAAGATTATCTGGAAGCATTACGTAATATTCTTTCCTCTTTTCAGGTGAGTGAAGATTTAAAAAATACGGGAATTATCATTTCAGATAGTACGCATCTTGCTGGAGTTATCTTCAATCACGAAAATGGCCAATGGTCATGGTTTATGGATATCGATGATGAATATTGTCAGATAGCCAGTACGAAAGAACTGGTGCATTCCAAACTGGGATTTTCAGGTCAGATTGAATTTGTGCCGCCGCTAGATGAAATACCGCAAAAAGGTAAGATATATATTGGGAAGAAAAATGGTACCCTTGCTTATCTCCAGCGCCTCCCTCTCGCAGATAGGGTTCTTGAAGAAATTGATCCGGACAAATTAAAAAGTATACCAGGCTTTCCTGTCAGTTTATTATCAAATGACGAACCGCTTGATGTGGAGCAAATCAAACCCTTTTTATCACAAATATTAAATATTCTGTCCTGTAAGCGGCATACATTACATACTAGATATTTGCCTCTGAACATAAAAGTAATCACTTTGAATCAAAATTCGGCTCGTGATGATTGGAGGAAAAAATTGGCTGTTCTTCACAATTATCAACCGATAACTGAAGATATTGCTCAGAGATGTGGAATAGGGTCTTTGCTGCAGATGGCGGCATGTCATGGTGACGTTGGAGTTGTGCGCTCTTTGCTGCAATATTCTGATCTTGATGTTAATGCGGGTAATAGGATGTTTGCAGCGCTAACCATTGCCGCCCAAAATGGACATCTTGAGGTGGTGCAGGCTTTATTGCAGCGTGCTGATGTTGATGTCAATCACAGAGAATCTGATGGGGCAACAGCTCTGATTATTGCTTCCCAATTGGGACATTTTGAAATTGTGAAAACCTTGCTTAATGATCCTGACATAAAGGTAACAATTCCACTTCATAATGGTCTAACAGCGCTTTCTACGGCTGCAAGTTATGGACATTTAGATGCTGTTTGCGCATTGCTTCCCTATTTTGATGTCAATGTAGCCAGTAATGAAGGCGCAACACCATTAGTGCTTGCAGCACGAGGTGGATATACTGAAGTTGTAATAGAATTACTGAAGATTCCAGGCATCGATGTAAATGTTCAACATTCAAGTGGCGCAACAGCTCTATATTTTGCTGCACAAAATGGACATTCTGGCGTTGTAAGAGCGCTACTCAATCATCCAGATATTAACGTAAAGATACCTATTAATGATCATTGCACAACAGCAATATCGATTGCCACCCTAAAAGGACATCATGATATTGTGGAAACTTTGTCAAATCACTCTGTAATTGGCGCATATCAACCGCGTCACAATCGATTAACACTTTAGGTGACCTTTTTGCACGCCTGTAGAAAGGCCACAAATGACGCTGCGTTATGCGCATCTTGCGCATGAACATAAAGCTAATGCTGTTGCAATGTTGGTTGGCTAACTAAAAAGATTTATTACGTGTTCTGTGGGTAATGGGGAGTGGCTACTCGATCAACCCCGCAAACATTACGGGGTTGATGCATTTGTAAGTCAAGAATTCCTGTGCCCGAAAATTAATTTTAGGGACAGAACCAATCTGATTTATATTTATAAATATCAGGCTTGTATAAAACTGTTTGCAGACAAGTCATTTTATCTTCGCCTTTTGAAGTATAGATTTTATTTGAGAAGGCGATATGATCACTAAATGTAACTGAATCACCACCATCTATATATGTCCCACTGAATAGGACAACATTTTTATCCTTGATGTCAAGATTGGTATGGTTCTTGCCGCTAACATTGGCAAAGATGTCGCTGTGTCCTTTGATACAAGTTACAATATCGGTGTTGTGTCTGTCATTACTGATGAATTTTGGAATGACTCCAAAAAGTAAAGCGTATTCCTATATATTATTAAAATTAGGGAAAAATATTATGAACCCACGTGTGATTGAAAAGCCAGGTAGTAGCGAATTTGACACTGTCTGGGACGACAATTCTGATCTAAAAACAAACATCATAAATCTTATGAAAAAAGATTTTGCTAAACCAAAAAAATCTACAGGATTTTTTACACCAAAACCAAATGCAAATGAGACCTTTAATTTCAAAGATGATGTAGCATTGAGCGAGTTGTCACGTCCTGATATTACAATTAGTGATTACTATGCGATGTTATATAGCTTTAATCTTGTCCCACTCGATTCTTTGCCGCCCATGTCTGATGATATTGATGAAACCATGAGAAAAATATCATACATTATTGCACGCTTACTCGAAGCAGAGCCTGCTCTCACCAGATTGGATAAAGCTCTTGATATTACAACACAAGCAGCTATCAAGAACGGATGGCCTAAACGTTCATTAAGTTCTTCTTATCTCAGTGCAGACCAACAAAAGTATGTCAATGAAACTTTTGCCTCTTTTAAGATTTAAATTTATTCCCCGCGGCTTGCCGCGGGGTTGTTTACTCGTCCATCATATAAAGAGATATACTAAAATAGCCTGGGAGAATTGATGTAGAGTTGGTGACTGGGTATCATGCAACTTTTTGGCGTCACAAATCATAATCAAATCAATCTCAGTCTTACATTTTTAGCGATTGCTTATGACTTCCTACCATCAAGTCAAGAACTTCCTTTTGGATTGGTGATGCTCTATCATAATTAATCTCACATCTTCTGCTAGCTGAACCCATGACGCCAAGCTTTTCCGGATCTGCACCATGATCAAGTAAAAACTTCACAATTTCCTTCAAGAGTGGATAATCATTCGGCTCATTGTTTCCATCGAGAGTGATAAAGAGAGCATAACTCAGCGGCGTTGGTATGTATTCTTCATGGTCGTTTAAAATGATACCTTCAATATCCTCATATCTATTCTTGTTCACATCAACTTGATGCTTAACTAATGTTTTAACCATCTCTGGCTGCTTTGATAATATTGCCATATGTAATAATGTAATCCCTGCCTCACCTAGATCGCAGTTGACATATTCGGGATGTCGATCCAACACCTGATCCAATATATCAACAAACCCTCCCGCTACCATCGATGCAAGTAAATGCTTAATGTAATGTGACTTAAAAATACTTATTATATCTATCTGCTCACCGTATTCATCCAGTTGTCTAGATTCAATTTTGCAAAATTGAATCATGTAATATGATAATAGATATTTATCGACAGGTTTGTCATGTAATAAATAGCTCATCATACTATTATGTAACTTCATGAACTCATCTTCTAGGTGAATATCAGTTTTAATCCAATTGAAGATTTCCTTAGCATTCTCTTCTTTGAGAATCTTGAGTAAAAGTGTCATCCAGTTTAGAAGGCTATCATTTTTAGCATCTGTCCCCCTAAGCCACGAAATAAAATGATGAATTACATCAACACAAACAGCGTAATTTGCAAAATTTACTAATGTGTATTTTGAGGTTTCAGGTAGATGAGATTGAAATAGCGTTTGACGTGAATGACTGATCATGAGTTATTCTCCTTATCTTGTAAATCATCCCATAATTATATTTGTATATCATACAAGCTTATGATGAACAATAAGATAAATACATACCCCGTAAACTTTGCGGGGTTGATTTAGTTACACAGAAATATACTGTGCATTCTCAGCAAGATATTGGCTTTCCGCATCTCCCTCTATGAGTCCTGACCGCTCCAGATACCTTGCCAGCCTGACACTTATCTTGTGCGCCAACCCTACT
>MGXX01000032.1 GCA_001801515.1 Gammaproteobacteria bacterium RIFCSPHIGHO2_12_FULL_38_11 | reverse complement strand
ATCACAATGTCATCAACAGAAAATCGAAATTCCTAGCTATCACTATTTTACGGATAGTATCACTAAAATTTATAATTCGATTGAAAATACGTTATTAAATGTTCTTAAACAAAATATTACAACAACACAAAAAAATCAATTACATTTACTTTTAGATGAAGAAGCGCAGTCGCCATTAATCACACAATGGAAAGCGCACAACCAATCGACAAAAGTAATGAAAATTCATGCTGAAATACAGGAATTTAGCCAAATTAAGGCTTGCTTCTTCACCCTCCTTCCGTTAGTGCTAACACTCAACCTAACAACCAATAGTACTGATTACTATGCTACATGGGTTAAGAAGTCAAAACTTAGTCAACTTAAACAAATGCCAGATGAGTATAGATTGTATTTGCATCTTGTAGCATTTATCCAGCACCAGTTTTATTTAAGGCAAGACGCATTGATTGATATTTTTATCAAATCTGTTCAATCAATTCGTAATCTAGCCAAAAATAATCGGATTTCGAGTGAGAATTCACAACGTGCTGAGCAAATTACTCTAATGAAGCAATTGGTAGATGAACAAGAACGCTTGGAAACACTCATTTTCAAAATTACGACTATTGTTAATCAAGAATGTATTTCAGATAGTAATAAAGTCGATAGTATTAAAGAACTCATTGGGAAACACCAAGACATCCAGGGTAAAATTAATCAACATGCACCGATAAGTAAGTGTCAACAAATTAAACAACTACTTAATGATGACCTATATTATAATATGCTTGAAGGGCTGTCAGCACGCTTACAGCGTCGCGTTTCAAATATAGTTAAGTCGATAGATTTTAACGCTGACACATCTGATTCATGCATTATGGCTGCCATTCTATACTTTAAGAAAAAAGACGGCGATATCGATCAACACGCACCTGTGGAATTTCTAGATAGTAAACAACAAAAAATTATCTATGATGCAGACAACAAACTACGTATATCTTTATACAAGATTCTGTTGTTCATACATATTGCCAGTAACATTAAATCAGGGAGTCTTAATCTTAAATATTCTTATCAATTTAAATCGATTCAAGATTATTTAATCACTGAATCGCGCTGGAAAAGTAGTAAGCAGGAATTACTTGCGGCAGCTGGCTTAAACCACTTCACTAACGTCGAACAAGTATTATCAAAGCTTAAAGATACGTTAGATAACCGTTATCATAGCGTCAATCAAAATATTAATCTGGATAAAAATCAGCACATTAAATTTGATGAGAAAAATCATTACACACTTACTACGCCAAGACTAGAGAAAACAAATACCGAAAGCATTTCAGAGCTATTGCTTGAATCAGGCTTTGTGCCAATAATCCAGATACTAAGTGATGTGAATCGCATTAATCAGTTTACCGAAGCTTTTAAGCACTACAGTGTAAAGAACCAAAAACTAAAACCAACCCCAGAAACTATTATTGCGGGTTTAATGGCTAAAGGTCACAATATTGGCATAGATAAAATAAGTCATATTTCAATTGGTATTAATGGAAACACCTTACGTCAAACTGTGAATTGGTTTTTTACAATTAAGAATATTCATGCCGCCAATAATGTACTTGTTGACCTCATCAATAAACTCTCATTATCTTCGATTTTCAAATATCGACCTGAAGTAAGCCATACGGCTAGTGATGGACAGAAATATCAGGTTGCTGTTGATTCGTTGCTTGCTAATTATTCCTTCAAATATTTTGGAAAAGATAAAGGCGTTAGTGTCTATACTTTTGTTGATGATAAACAATCACTCTTTTATTCAACCGTCATAAGTGCATCTGAAAGAGAAGCAGCCTATGTGATCGATGGTTTGTTGCATAATGACGTGATTAAAAGCAATATTCACTCAACTGATATGCATGGATATACAGAATCAATTTTTGCAGCAACACATTTTATTGGTACCAGTTTCGCTCCTAGGTTTAAAAGCCTTAGCAAGCAATGTATTTATGCATTTTCATCTCAAAAAACTTACGCTAAAAAAGGTTTTAAAATTCTACCGAGCAGAACCATTAATGTTAATCTCATCCGGGAGCACTGGGATGACATACTTAGATTTATGGCCACAATTAAACTGAAAGAAACCAGCGCATCTCGATTATTTAAGCGATTAAGCTCATATTCTAAAGACCACCCATTGTATAGAGCGATCAAAGAATTTGGTCGCATTATTAAATCGCAGTACTTTTTAACTTATATCGACGATGTTGACTTACGACAACACATAGAAAAGCAACTAAATCGAGTTGAGCTATCGAACAAGTTCTCAAAAGCAGTATTTTTCGATAAAAACAGTGAGTTCACAGTGGCTACTCGAGAAGAGCAGGAAATTGTAACTGCCTGCAAAACACTTATACAAAATGCGATTGTACTTTGGAACTACCTCTATTTATCGCAACTCTTAATTAATACTAAAAAAGCACAAGACAGATCGGTTTTGCTGGGTACTATTAAGAATGGGTCAGTTATGACGTGGCAGCATGTTAATATGAGAGGCGAGTATGATTTTACCAAGGCTTCAAACAATACAAAGTTTGATATGACTAATATTTTGTCACTAAAGATCGACAATGCAGAGATTAGACCACTCCAAACGTAACATTTCGTCCCTATATGTCAGGACACCCTACCTCCAGATCATGGTCAGTAGCATCTATTGTTGCTATGGAGGCGCCACCCATATGACGGAATCATCAAGTGGGCTTTACAAACTGGCTATAGTGTTGTAATATATTGATTAATAAAGACATTCTGCTAGTAAGGATTTTTACTGGCAAAATAATGTACAAATCAGGCCGGTCTCTCGCTTCTGGTGCTGTGTTGCATTTTTCTATACAATATTGTATACTATATGTATATATAATTACCGAGGTGCTATATGGCACACATTCATGTTAAAGAAAAAGAATCAGTATCCATCAACATCCGGGCAAAAACCCGTCAACGGGATTTGATTGATCAAGCCGCTGAAAGGTTAGGACGTTCGCGATCTGATTTTATGCTTGAAGCTGCTTGCAGTAAGGCAGAAAATGTTTTACTAGATCAAACATTTTTTTCCGTGGATGCTAATACATTTGCTAAATTCCAAGCATTACTTGATAAGCCACTACCAGCAACGGATAAGCTACGCAGATTACTTAATACAAAAGCTCCATGGGAAAAACAAAAGTGCAAGATTTAACAGCTCCATCTTTATTATCTGATGAACATGATGTAGATAGCTTTGATTGTAGTGAACCCACTCTTAATGATTGGTTAAAGAAGCGCGCTGCAAAAAATAATGCATCGGATGCTTCTCGGTGTTTTGTTATATGCAATGAAAATAATGAAGTTGTGGGCTATTACAGTCTTTCTGCTGGAGCTATTAGTCGTGAGTTAGCTCCAAAATCAATGCAACGAAATATGCCTGACTCATTACCCGTACTAGTACTTGGTAGATTAGCGATAGATAAGAATTACCATAATAAGGGTCTTGGAAGTGCCCTATTACGCGACGCAATGATCCGCTCAGTAAACATTGCTCAAGATGCCGGAGTGTTTGCTATCCTGATTCATTCCTTATCAGATAAAGCAAAACAATTTTATATATCACGAGGTTTAGTCGAGTCACCTCTACAACCAATGACTCTGTTTATGACGCTGGCAACAATACGAGACATTCTTACTAAAGAGAGTTAGATCGTATAGTCTATATTAAATATTTATGACTAACCATCAAGCTAAATTTCCCCAATAATTTTCATGCTCTATATCATCTAGGGTTCCGTGACAGCTTAAGTTGCATTAACAGTACGTAAGAATAGCTCTTTATAAAGCAACCCTAGATTAAAATATTGTATATGCATGTTTCGGCCTATTTCTTCTATATTTCCTTCATTATTATCGCCATGAAATAGTTCGTTTCGCAAATCGATGATGTTCTTTAGCATGCTCTGTTTTTCATTAAAATCTGTAATATCTTTGGCTAGTAAGGCAGGAATTGTGTTTTTAACCTTATCCTGAGAGGTCCTATAATTTTTATTCGATTTCGTCCATATGCCAGACAATGCTTCAAATCCGATATATCTACAGATAAAAATTGTCTTAATGTCGCCAAGGTCGAGAGACTTACAATACCATGTTAATGAATACATTAGAGCAGGAGAATTTAAATCATCATTTAAAATTTTACTTAATGTACGGAAATATTTTTCTGCATTTTCACTAGCATATGGATCAATAGATATATCCTCGAATAGGCTTTCAGTTTCGTTTGAAAACACTTTATCGATTGTCACATAATCTTCTGTTTTCTCAAATTTAGCCTCTTTAAAGCTAAGCGCTGACTTTTGTAATGGACTGGTATTGAAAAAATCTAATAATATACCAGTGCATAAAATAGTTTGAATGTGAGCATTCACACCAGTCATTGCAATATTATGACTTCCGTAAACAAGAGGCCCGTTAATGGCTAACTCTATATTGAAAGAATTATTTTGTGCGAGGAATTTTACATTTGGTAATATTTTGCCATTTAAGTATTCTCTTGCTTGTTCGGGTAATCCTTGGATAGGAATAATAAGCGTATTTTTATGTTCCATTGAAATATATTTTGCAGTACTGAGGCTAATTTCATTTGCAAATTCTTCAACCTGAATATCTGTAGCGTCTTTAATCGGATACTTTTTTTCATTGTTATTTTGTATTCTGTCTGCACTCGCATTGATAAGTGTTAGCACCTCCCATACGGTTAATTTTAGATTTTTTTTGCTGGTTATTTGTTGCAACATGCTGTTTCGTTTTTCTTTACTATAGAAAATAAACAAATTACATCTACAGGATTTGCGATTTTTAAGATCATCTACTATTGTTTCATAGATCGATTTTTTAATTTGTTGTTCATATTGTCCGTTACCCATAATTTTGGATCCCAGGTCAGCTAATTTTTCAATGATTCCTTTCATTTGTTTGCTCCTTTCCTAGCTGGAGAATTTTTAAAAAGCCGCTGAAAGAAATATCTGAAATTTTGAATTCTCCGCCTGTGTGTGGAGAATTCTCCAGTTTCAGCGTAAAATTAAAAATCGATTTCCTTATCATCTTTCGATTTTGCTAGATCATTTTTAAACTCATCATCTCTCTTGCTAACAAGAAAATCATTATAATCAGCATTCTTAGAATCATTTATCTTTTTCAACATATCGGGTGTAAACAAGTCTTCGAAACCGGCTGGTACTTTATATTCATCACGTCCACTTTCGGCCGGGTAGCTTTCAAAACCACCCCATCCTTCTGACAATGAAAACCCACGATTTTGTGCAAACTGTTTCTCTTGCTCATAGTCTAGAGTTGAGTCTTTTCCTCTTTCCCGAGAAAGGGTCTTGACCATACTATCGTAGTGTGGAAATACCTCTTTGCTCCAATAAAGCTCTGCTGTCTCTCGATGTCTTGTCATAGCAACATACGTTGCATGTCTGTCTAAATATTCAGATGCCAGTACATAGGTATTATCAACAGTAACGCCCTGCCCTTTATGAATAGTTGCAGCATAGCCATAATCCAACTCGTTATATCGCTCAAGTGAGAAATCGATAGTAATAGGCTTTCCACCCTCTTCCTTATCAAGCCGAACAGTTAATTCCTTGCCAAGCTTACCTTCAGCTATCTCAACAATAGTGCCAAGTGTACCGTTTTTAACTCCCAGCTCGCGGTCATTCTTAAAGAAATAAATTCTATCGCCTTCTGCAAATGTTCGTTCGCCCCTAGCCGTGGAGATATCATGATCTTCGCCTAGCTCACCTAATGACTGGCGAAGCGATCTTGCCATTACATTCAAATCGCGCGAATCCACCCTGGTATACGCCAACATAATTTGCGTTTTGTCTGGATTGGCTATTCGAACATCATTCCAAGCATCCACTAAAGCCTCTTTAGCTTGAACCTGGGTATCAAAATCATATATACAGTCGTGTTTAGCGTATTGTTCCAACGCTTCGGCCGTTTGCTTCGTGGCAAACTGAATCGTCGCATCCTTCTGCCAGTCTGCTTTCTGCCGCCAGATTTCGGTCAATTCAACAAACGATGTTTTTTCAGCTATAGCTCGGAAAGCTGCCCCTGCTTCTATTGCTTGTAGCTGTTCAGGGTCACCAACCATAACTACTTTGGCGCCGCGCTTGTTTGCCTCTTCAAGCACCTCCCCTACTTGACGAGACCCCAACATGCCAGCCTCATCTATAACTAGAATATCTTTGGCAGTCAGTATTTCCTGCCCTCTATCCCAATAATAAAATCGACTGGCGAGCGTTCGGCTTTCAATGCCACTGCTCGCCTCAAGGGTTTCTGCCGCAATTCCTGATAAGCTGGCACCTAGCACTCTATAGCCAGCCTTCTCCCATACTTCCTTTGCCGCACCCAACATCTTACTTTTGCCAGTACCAGCAAATCCCACTACGTTCCGTAAATCACCGCCGCCCACCAAGTGATCGAGAACCTTGCCCTGCTCTACCGATAATCCGTGGTG
>MGXX01000031.1:29262-32181 GCA_001801515.1 Gammaproteobacteria bacterium RIFCSPHIGHO2_12_FULL_38_11 | reverse complement strand
CATTTCGAACATTTTCGAATGAAAAACATTTAAAGATCACGTCATATTGGGCGATCAGTTGTACGACTTATTTCGTACCTGTTCCTAAGCATGCACATATTTATTTTATATGGACATAGTAATTTTCTTGTGGAAAAATGGCCATCAGCATCTGACATCCAATCACCCCTGAGGATTGCTTCCAAGAGCTTCAAAAACCATTATTTAGGTGGAAAAAAGCGTAGTTATTTCGCAATTTATTGTTAATGATGACCTAGTTGCAAAAATGTTGTTTTTAAGCTACACTTACAAAATAAGGAATAACCGTGAAAATATTAAGATATTATCAAACACGCGAAGGTAAAGAACCCTATCAGGAATGGTTGCAGAATCTGCGAGATAGTGTTGCGGTTATGCAGATTACGAAACGTGTTAGAAGATTATGTCTTGGTAATCCGGGTGATGTTGAACCGGTAGGCGAAGGTCTTTTTGAGTTAAGAATTCATAGCGGGCCTGGGTATAGGGCATATTACGCCGAGCAGGGTCGGGAAGTAGTTGTGCTGCTTTTTGGTGGAGATAAAGGTTCACAGCAACGTGATATTAATAAAGCCAAAATATATTGGAAAGATTATTTGGAGCGATACCATGAAAAGAGTAGACCTAAAAAAAGTTAAAAGCATGACAGGAGACCATGATGCATGGCTAATGTCCTATCTCAAAAATAAAAAAACCGCTTGTGCTTACTTACAATCAGCACTAGATGATTATCATACTGACCATGATAAAGAAGCTTTTATGTTAGCGTTAAAAGATGTTGCTAGGGCGCAAGGAGGCGTTGGACACCTCGCTTCAGAAACACACTTAAATCGTGTGCATTTATATCGCATATTATCTGGCAAAGGGAATCCTACATTAGAAACACTAACTACTATTTTAAGTGCATTTGGCTTGCGAATAAAATTAGCAGCCGCCTAATTTTTTCTGAATAAAAGGCTTTATTGATGAAGATTTCCCCAGCGGACATGTTTTGAGTTTTCATATTGTCGTAACAACACCCACTAAATCCGATATAAAAAAGCAGAAGCCTTATACGATATGGGTTTTATCCATCAATATCGCCTCTTCTCCATCTTTATAATATTTTTTTCGAATGCCGACTTTCTGAAAACCGCATTTTTGATATAAGCTAATTGCAGCAGTATTTGAACGTCGCACCTCTAATTGTATTTTTTCAACAGATAATTTTTTAGCTTGCTTTATAGTATATTCTACCAGTTTTGTCGCCAATCCTTGTTGCTGATAATTTTTATCAATAACGATTTGCATTATTTCCCAATGATCATGATTATTTTTGACTGTAATAAATCCGGCGGGTTTGTTATTATCCCTAATTATCCAGTTGTAATAATGATCATTAAAGCAATCCTGAAAAATAGACGGCGTCCAATCGGACAAAGTGTTTTGTAAGATGTGCTGAATATCTGGTAAATCTTCAGGAATAATGAATCGAATAAATTTCATCGTCAACTCAACTTCGTGCACGTCCCTAAAAGTATTTTTTTAATGGCTTCATCTGCGCCCATAACTTTTTTTTATTTTCGGGATTTCTTAATAAATCACTGAGGGTGATATTCAATACAAAATTCATTGTGGGTTCACACGCAGGCACCTTACCGCGCTTCTGTGTTATTTTATTTTCCAAGCCGTTTAAAGATGCTGCAATCTTTTTTAATAAACTTTCTTGTTCTGACAATGCAACTTTATGATCAACTTTAGAAACAATTAATCCCCCTGTTTTTCCAGCACTGTTTTTCAAAACACATTCAAAATAGTCCAAACAAAGCGCATT
This sequence comes from Gammaproteobacteria bacterium RIFCSPHIGHO2_12_FULL_38_11, assembly GCA_001801515.1. Next base: position 30,353 of record MGXX01000031.1, on the reverse strand, counting down.
ACTTGCTTCTCGCAAATGCCAAACAGTAATACCCATGTGCTGTAAATAGTGATTTCTCATTTTACCTTCTAACTGACGTCATAAAATTAGCGCCTTGTAGCTGTGGCAATCGCGCACTCATTTCCATTTCATCCGCGATAGGTTCATGTGCCGCTGGGTTTGTTATCTGCTGATCTTGCTGACTCACCTCACCCTGCATCACGAATCTCCTTATTCTTTTTAGTAAGTATGGTAAAATAAACCTATTTTCAGTTATAGATCAAGGTAAATTTTCATGTTACACAAAACTTCAAAATACATTACCCTCGCCATAATCACGCCACTGCTGATTATGGGCGGCTATTTTTACTGGCAACATCAACAACGTTATCCCAGCACAGACGATGCTTATATTGAGGCCCATGTCATCAATGTGGCATCGCAGGTTACTGGTGTCGTACAAGAAGTACTAGTCCACAATCAACAACATGTTACAAAAAATCAACTGTTATTTACGATCGACCCCAAACCTTTTCAGTTGATTTATGAAAAAGCACAAGCTGATTTACAAAACACACAACTGCAGGTGCAAGCGGCACAAAATGCCGTTGACACAGCAAAAGCCCAATTAGCGCAGACACAAGCACAATTACTTGACGCGCAAAAAACATATAATCGTATCATGGAGCTCGTTAAAGAAACGTATTATTCAAAAGCCAGTGCAGACACAGTGGTGCGTCAATTGGCAGTTGCAAAACAAGCGGTGGTTGCAGCCCAAGCTCAATTAAAAGAAGCACAATCCAAGCGAGGCAGCAAAGGCAGCGAGAATACGCAAATTAAAGCAGCCAAAGATGCCCTCGCACAAGCTGCGTTAAACTTACAATATACAAAAGTACTTGCCCCTGCTGAAGGACAATTAGCACAATTAACACTGCAACCCGGTCAAACCATCACAGCTTATCAACCATTATTTACCTTAGTGGATACACACACATGGTGGGCCATGGCCAACTTAAAGGAAACCACGCTAGAACGTGTTCATCCCGGGCAAAAAGCGGATATTGTAACCGACATGTACCCACTGCATCATTTTCAAGGTATCGTAAAAAGTA
>MGXX01000031.1:3016-29227 GCA_001801515.1 Gammaproteobacteria bacterium RIFCSPHIGHO2_12_FULL_38_11 | reverse complement strand
GTGAAGGTCACGCAACGTTTCCCCGTACACATTCAAATTATAAATCCCGATCCAAAATATCCTTTGCGAGTTGGCGCAAGTTGCACGGTGAAGATAGACACGCAATCCTAACAGTGTCAGTGTGACAAAAAAATATTATGAGCAATAGCTATCAGAAAGTTTCTCAAAGCCAAAAAACATTAATCATCATCACGATTATGCTACTCGCTGTGCTTGAAGTATTAGATTCAACCATTGTGAATGTTGCCTTACCCAACATGATGCCTTCCCTAAATGCAGATCAAAATCAAATTACCTGGGTGCTCACCTCCTACGTCGTCGCCGCTGCCATGATGTTACCGCTCACCGGATTTTTAAGTAATCGACTGGGTACAAAACAATTATTAATAGTTGATGTCACTGGATTTATGATCAGCTCTTTTTTATGTGGCACAGCAAATTCATTAAATTTAATGGTTATTTATCGATTATTGCAAGGCGCGTTTGGTGCAGCACTTATTCCGCTATCACAATCCATTTTACGTGACAGTTTTCCATTAGAAGAACAAGGCAAGGCGATGTCGATTTGGGGCTTGGGTATTATGGCAGCACCCGTTTGTGGCCCCACATTGGGCGGCTATATTGTAGCGCACGCTTCTTGGCGATGGATTTTTTATTTAAATGCGCCGATTTGTTTTTTAGGATTAATCATGACAATGATAGTTATCCCTAAGGCAAAAAAAATAAATCAAAAAATAGATTATCTCGGTGTTGTGTTCATGTTTATTGCCATCGGTTGTTTGCAAATTTTTCTTGATCAAGGTAATTCGAATAATTGGTTTCATTCTGATTTTATTTTACTATTAGCAGCCATTAGTTTATTTTCCATCCTTTTATTTATTATGCGATCTTCTTCACATAAAACACCTGTTATCACATTATCTATTTTTTCGGATAAGAATTTTACTTTATGCACCATTTTACTTGCTCTTTTTTGCGCTTGTTTATTTGGTTTCGTTACACTTGAACCCATTATGTTAGAAAATTTATTTCACTACACGCCGCTGATCGCTGGAAATACCATGATTGCTTTGGGCGCTGGAAGTGCTGTATCCATGGGATTTTCTTCCATTTTAATGAAACACTTTAGCGTAAAAAATTTATTATGTGTCAGCTTAATACTGTCTGCGATTGCAACCTATTATCTTTCAACTTTATCGCTTGCGGCCACGCAATATAATTTTATTATTATGAATGCGATTTTTGGTGCCGGCTTAGGATTATTTATGGTGCCGCTCACCACCTACTCCCTTGCGACAATGCCGCAAAAAAATATTACAGAAGCAGCTGGATTGTTTACCTATGGCAGAATGCTCGGCACCTCTATCGGTGTTTCATTATTGAGTACGCTGGTTGCCCGCGAAACGCAAATTAACTGGATGCATTTGAATGAACATATTAACGTATTTAATAATAATTTACGCGTATGGTTAGATCGACAAAATTATACATTACATAACCCGCATGCGTTGATTCAACTGCAAATGCAATTATCATCACAAGCAAACATGATTGCTTTTATCGATGCTTATCGTTTAATCTGTATTTTATTGATTTGTTTTATACCGTTGGTCCTGTTGCTGAAAAATGTTAAATTAACCGAAAATAAATCAACAGGGCATTGAGGTGGTTGACGATTATTGCGAGAATCGCACGCAGGCTACCGCCCGCGTTTCAGTGCTAATTTAAGAATCGCACGCAGGCTACCGCCCGCGTTTCGGTGCTAATTTAAATCGCACGCAGGCTACCGCCCGCGTTTCAGTGCTAATTTAAATCGCACGCAGGCTACCGCCCGCGTTTCGGTGCTAATTTAAGAGGATACACACATGAACTGCCTATTCTGCCAAATCGCCACAGGGGCAATACCCACCAAATTATTATATGAAGATAAAGATATCATTGCCTTTAATGATATAGCGCCAAAAGCACCACATCATATTTTAATTATTCCGCGCAAACATATTGAAACAGTCAATGATCTGGAAAACGCCGATACCGAACTCGCCGGAAAAATGCTGCTCGTCGCTAAAAAAATAGCCGCTGAATTGGGCATTTCAGACGCTGGTTTTCGACTATTAATGAATTGTAATAGACAGGGTGGTCAGGTTGTGTATCATATCCACCTCCATTTACTAGGTGGGCGGCAGATGAGTGCGTCGATGGGGTGATTGAACTTTAAATAAACGGCATATAAACATGACAAACATAATCGAGTCCCACATCGCTGATATCATCCGCATCAGCGGCGACGACCCAACACGCGAGGGTATGAAAAAAACGCCACTTCGTGCGCGTGAAGCAATGGAATTTTTAACGAAGGGTTATCGCGAAGATTTACACAAAATAATTAATGGCGCCATTTTTGAATCAACCATGGATGAAATGGTAATTGTAAAGGATATTGAGCTCTATTCTTTATGCGAACACCATTTATTACCGTTTATTGGAAAATGCCATGTTGCGTATTTACCCGATAAAAAGGTATTGGGTCTATCAAAAATTGCACGAATCGTAGATCATTTTGCGCGTCGATTTCAAATTCAGGAAAACCTAACACAACAAATTGCCGAATGCCTTCAAGAAATAACTGGTGCAAAAGGCGTTGGCGTCATTATTGAAGCAAAACATTTGTGCATGATGATGCGTGGTGTTGAAAAACAAAATTCTAACATGGTGACATCCATGATGCTCGGCTGTTTTCGCAGCGACGATCGCACACGGAGTGAGTTCTTGAATTTGCTTAGATAGCCCGATATACTTCTCACACTTTAAGCCGAGGTGGCGGAACTGGTAGACGCGCCGGACTCAAAATCCGGTGATGGTGACATTGTGGGGGTTCGAGCCCCCCCCTCGGTATTATAACTTCACGTATATTTTCACTTGTTTTTCGTGTTTCACAAACCAAATAAATACTCAAAAAATTAACGTTTTATTAATTTTAAATTTTAAGATTATTTTAAGATTAAAGGCGTATTTTGTACTATATATCTAAACTCTAATTTCAGATCAACCAGGAGAACACCCAATGACAATCTCAACAGATGATTTAACAAATGCTACCGAAATGCGTGAAAATACTTTAAAGAATGCTTATGCAATCCTCAGTTCAAGCAAAACATGGCTAGCAAATAATTATGGCGTAAAACTCAGTCCAGATGAACAAGCGGCAATACATGAAGCAAAAAAAACAGTGGAGAAAAATCGCCCCGTCATTACATCTTCTTCTAAACCAAACAAATTCACCTTTTTTCCACCAGCAATATATAATATTGAATTTCCAATATACGAACAAAGTAAAAGTATCCAAGCAAAAAAATAAAGCTAAGGATAGCGAAAAACAACGCATTTTTGCTAGTATTTGTGAATATGGCAAATGAATTTCTCGAGAAAATCGTCGTTTAATCGAATTTATACAAGAGATGTAAATAAATGCGCATCGACATGAAGCCCTCAGAACAAGCGGTATACACATTCTCAGAAAATAGCAACGCGGTAACGTATAAAAAAATTGATTCAAGCAATATTATTGACCCTGATGAATTTGCAGTAGCCCAAGCTTATTTTGCAGCACATCCTAAGCAATTAAAATTACCATGCTCAACAGCCACACAAGCTATTGCATACTCTTCTAACATTCAAACCAGCAAAGAAACAGTTACTTTTAACCATCCTTTTATCGTATTGAGAAATGGCATTTATATGCTTTACACAGATGAAGATAAAAACAAGAAATTATTACCTTCTGGACAACGACCCCACACTTACGATCCGCAGAAATGGGCTTGTGTATGGGCAAGTGCACGCTATCATCTAAAGGACGCCCCACGATGTTCAAAATTACCTACCCATAAAAAAGTTTTTATCCAAGTAACAATAACCAACGAGCATAATCAAAAAAAGGAAATTACATTACAACACCCTTTCTACAATGTTAATGGTAAAATTTACGCATCTTTATCGCCCAGAAGCTATGTTAATGTTGGTTCGTACGGAATCATCAAACGACTAACAGCAAGGACCGGCGAAACTATTGCTGTCAAGAAATGTTGGGTTCGTATAGGTAATAAGGACAATTACACGCTATTAGCCAATGAAAGATTTTTCCTGGAATTAACTCAATTACATTTATTATTTGCCCTGTCTTTAGAAAAAAACAAAGTATTTTTCTTTATGCCCTATTTTCCACATAGTTTATTTTCTGTTTTAGAACTATTGGAAAAAGCAAAAATAGGTTTTATGCAGGTTTTTGAAATTTTTATTAACACCACAAAACAACTTCAACAAATTCACAGTCTAAACATTATTCACAGAGACATTAAACCCGAAAATATTTTTTTAGATGCAAATTACAATCCCATCATTGGTGATTTTGGGCTAGCTACATTAAACACAAATGAAAAAAAATCAATGAAAACTAACCCAATATGCGGAACACTCAACTACATTGCCCCAGAAATATACGGATTATCACCCGACACTTACATCGAATCTAATTTTAAATATAGTTTTTCATCGGACATATATGCATTGGGTCAATCACTTTATGACTTTTATGCATTAATTCCCAATAATTTCAGCGAGGTGAAATCAGGTTTACATTCTCTTATTAATATGATGAAAAACAACCATCCTTCAAAACGCCCGAGCTATCAGTGCATTATTCATTGCTTGGCACACACAGCCGCAAAATTAAACCCATTGGCGCCAGCTGAAATAACATTAAGAAAATTTAACTGCACTTTTTCCGAAAATCAAACCAAAGGCCTGTTGCTATTTTTTGAATATTTTTATGTCGATTTGACTGAGGAACATGAAAAAATAAATGAATTTATCCCCAGCAATGCATTTTCACATTTTATTATCCTCAATAAAACCGCGCTCCCCTCTCTTTCAGAGCTCGTCGTGAAACTCAATATCAAAAATTATAAAAAGCTTGAATTTATGTTTACCGATGATTTTTTGTCGAGATTGTGTTTAAGAGTACCTGTTCACCTAGGGCAAAAAGGGATTACACAGATAAAAAATATATTTGAAACTTATCAAGAAGAAACAAAAATAAAAGCTTTTTATTCAAAACCAGCCCTCACTGCAAACGTTAGAAATGAAAATAGAAAAAAGGTGCAGATAGCCAATTACAAACTACAAGAAATAAAAAACCACTTTAATTCAGATGCCTGTTTTACACCCAATGAACTTGAAATATTAGAGAAAAAAATGCTAAATGCGGAAAAGGATCTATTGAAAACACAGGAAAAGCGTGAACATAAATGCGTTACAATGTAGATTAATACCCTACTTTGACAAACGCTTCACCACACAATTGCTTTAATTGTGCAAGCAAGGTATTTGTTGGATGCACGCTCCATTTTTCGCCCATTTTTAGGGTTGCTTTTGCTGTCTCAGTTTTATAAATCAGCTCAATCGGACAATCACCGCCGCAAAATGGTTGCATCACCGGCGCCAACTCTTCCAACAATTGTGTTACCCTACTTTCTGAATCGACAAAAATCACCAATCGCTTTGCCAATTGCGCACGCTTAATATCCAACTGTTCAATTGACTCTGCAAGCATGCGAACATTTTGATTAAAACTATCTTCTTCTACTTTCCCGTGAACAATATAAATGTGATTTTTCTCTAAGTAAGGCGACACTTCTTCTAGTAGTTTATTAAATACGGTGATTTCTACAACACCCGTTCGGTCTTCTAGCGATAAAACCGCCATGCGCTTACCCGCTTTTGTGATGATTCGTTTTATATTAATTAATAATCCTGCGACGGTAGCTGTTTTACCAATATGGCTAGATAACGCATTAAATTGGCTGGTGGTTAAATGTGATAATTCATTTTCATAGATTTTAATAGGATGCCCGCTCAAATAATGTCCCAATACGGCTTTTTCACCTTCCAATTTCATTAATGCATCTTCATTTTTTATAAATTGATAATCAGGCAATGCATTTTCTTCTGCAATTTCGCCAAATAAATCAGCCTGTCCGGATATCTGTGATTTGCTTTTTTGTTCAGCGGCTTTAATTGCTTTGTCAATCGACGCCAATAAAGTAGCGCGATTTACTTTAAAATCATCCATTGCACCAGAACGAATTAATGGTTCTATTGTACGACGCGAAACCGTGTGTAAATTTAAACGTTCGCAAAAATTAAAAAGATCTTTATACAGGCCGTTATTGTTTCGTTCTTCGACAATATGTTTGGCAGCGGCTGCACCAACGCCTTTAATCGCACCGAGTCCGTATTTAATACAACCAAACGCACTTACTCGTTCTCTAACGCTCACACGTGCGTGCTGATTCGCGCTTTCGCTCCCACTCACGCTAAATCGATAATCGCTGTTATTGATATTCGGCCTTAACACGACTAATTTCATCGACTGACATTCATGATAAAAACCAACCACTTTATCTGTATTATCCATATCAGACGATAAAACAGCTGCCATAAATTCAGCAGGATAATGCGCTTTTAAATAGGCCGTTTGATATGAAATTAATGCGTAGGCTGCAGAATGGGATTTATTAAATCCATAGCCCGAGAATTTTTCCATGATATCAAAAATATGGGCTGCAATTTTTTCATCTACACCGCGATTTTTAGCCCCATTCACAAAAGAATCACGCTGCTTTGCCATTTCTTCTGGTTTTTTCTTACCCATCGCACGACGTAACAAATCGGCGGCACCGAGTGAATAACCTGATAATACTTGCGCGATTTGCATCACTTGTTCTTGATATAAAATCACACCATAGGTTGGCTTTAAAATAAATTCGATATCAGGATGAAAGTAATGGACCTTATCACGACCTTGTTTTCGATTTATAAAATCATCCACCATGCCTGATTCCAAGGGGCCAGGACGATATAATGCACCGATTGCGGTTAATTCATCGAAACAATCAGGTTGTATGCGACGAATTAAATCCTTCATACCACGTGATTCAAATTGGAATACGGCGGTCGTTGCGCAGGATTGAAGAAGCGCGAAGGTTTTAGGGTCATTTAATGGGATTTTTTCAATGTTTAAAATCCCCTCTAGCCCCCCTTTTTCAAAGGGGGGAACAGCATTAATCGCATCCACCGCCCATTGAATAATTGTTAAGGTGCGCAACCCTAAAAAATCGAATTTCACTAAGCCCACCGCTTCCGCATCATCTTTATCAAATTGTGTCACAATTTGATTTGAACCCGCTTCACAATAAAGTGGCGCAAAATCCGTTAATTTCGTTGATGCAATCACCACGCCAGCCGCATGCTTTCCTGCATTACGCGCTAATCCTTCCAATTTTTTTGCCAAATTAATTAAAGTAGTCACTTCATTATCGCTTGCATATAATTTTGCAAGCTCAACTTCTTGCGTTAATGCTTTTTCTAATGTTATGCCAATTTCAAAAGGAATTAATTTTGCAATTTTATCGACAAATCCATAAGGGTAACTCAATACACGTCCTACATCGCGTATAACCGCTTTCGCCGCCATCGTGCCATAGGTAATAATTTGCGATACAGCATCGCGTCCGTATTTTTCTGAGACATATTCAATCACACGATCGCGATTATCCATGCAAAAATCAATATCAAAGTCTGGCATCGATACCCGCTCTGGATTTAAAAACCGCTCAAATAATAATTCGTGTTCCAACGGATCTAATCCAGTGATACCCAATGCATATGCAACCAATGAGCCTGCACCCGATCCACGACCCGGGCCAACGGGGATTTTATTGGCTTTTGCCCAAGCGATAAAGTCAGCAACAATTAAAAAATAGCCGGCAAAGCCCATTTTATTAATAACAGAAAGTTCGTGTTTAAGACGTTTGTAATAAGTAACAGGGACGTCCAAATGCGTTGGTAGCCTTTCGCGTAATCCTTCATCTGCTTTTTTTTCAAAATAATTTTCTAGGTGAATACCATTGGGTAATGGAAATTGCGGCAAAAAAGCTTCACCCAATCGCAATTCTACTGTACACCGCTTTGCAATTTCCACCGTATTTTGCAGTGCTTCTGGAATATCTGAAAATAATGCCGCCATCTCAGCCGCGGTGCGAAAATATTGTTGATCACTGTAATTTTTCGGACGTTTAGTATCACTCAACACACGACTAGACTGAATACACACGCGGGCTTCATGCGCATCAAAATCTGCTGCTGTTAAAAATCGCACATCATTGGTTGCAACCACCGGCACAGAAAATTGTTCTGCTAATTGAATTGCAGATTGCAAATATCGTTCTTCGCCATCACGATTAGTTCGCTGTAATTCTAAATAAAAATCATTGGGGAAAAAATTTTTCCAACGCGTTATGCGTTGAAGCGCTAGAGGCGCATCCTCTGATAGAAATGCTTTACCCATATCCCCATATCGACCACCCGATAAAACAATTAAACCTTCGCGGTGTTGAATTAACCATTCCCATGAAATAGTCGGGATATTATTGATTTGTCCTTGTAAATACGCCTTAGAAATTAATTCACGAAGATTGGCGTAACCTTTGTTGTTTTTGCAAAGCGCTGTCAATAAAAAAAATTCTTTGTTTTCTTTTAATATGAGATCAGAGCCAATAATAGGTTTTACGCCCGACTCCAGTGCTTTTTTATAAAACTTAATCAGACCAAATAAATTAACACGATCAGTAATTGCAATCGCTGGCATTTTATTGTCAACAGCCGCTTTCACCAGTGAATCGATATCAAGAATGCTATCGACAAGCGAGTATTCAGAGTGCGATTTAAGGTGGATGAATTGAGGCATTTTGTAAACTCATTTGCAACATGTGTCAATACTAAAAATGGCATACAAACGCCACATGAAATTTTACCGATATTCTGTCATGCAGTCTATGTTACAATAAATACCGGTCATAAAAGTCATTGTTTCAAAATAGTACTTATAGCAGAATATGCTTGAATTAAAATACAGAATCTGAGTGGCAATAAGGGATGTAAAAATATGAATGCAGTGCAGGTTTTACGAAATTTCATTAACAGCGGGAAAATATTGGTTGCTCCCGGTGTGAGCGATGGGTTATCTGCATTACTGGCAAAACAAGCAGGATTTCCTGTTCTTTATGCCAGCGGTGGGGCAATTGCCCGAAGTACGGGTTATCCTGACATTGGTTTATTAAGTATGACTGAGGTGTGCGCCAGTATTTCTCACATCGTTAATGTAACTGGATTACCCATTATTGCTGATGCAGATACGGGATTTGGAAATGCGCTTAATGTCAGACGCACCGTACTTGAGTTTGAACGTATCGGCGTAGCGGGATTACATTTGGAAGATCAAACTTTTCCAAAACGTTGCGGTCATTTGGATGATAAAACCTTAGTTTCCACCGATGAAATGTGTCATAAAATACGTATTGCACGCAGTTCCTTATCTAATCCAGAATTTGTATTGATAGCGCGCACAGATGCTATAGCAGTAGAAGGATTTGACAACGCCATTCTCAGAGCAAAAGCCTACAAAAAAGCGGGTGCGGATATGATTTTTGTTGAAGCACCTGAAACCATTCAACAAATTGAAATGATTGCCAAAACAATTCCAGGCCCAAAATTAATTAATCAATTTCATGGCGGAAAAACACCTGTTGTGCCATTACCCAAGCTGCAAGAATTAGGTTATTGTGTTGTTATCATCCCTTCTGACCTTCAAAGAGCAGCCATTAAAGCAATGCAAACAACGTTGTCAGCAATCCAGCAAAATGGAAATAGTGAAGCGGTGCTTGATCAATTAGTCACGTTTAATGAACGTGAAAAAATCGTTGGAACCGCTCAATATTTTGCAATAGATAAACTTACCAAAACCTAATCAGAACTAAACTTATTGCCAACCATTTATCATTTAGGAAAATTTCTTGAAAAAATTTATTTCTCAAAAAGTACATTCATCCTTATATTTTGCTTGGTTTGTGTGTGCGCTGGCCGCTTTGTTTTACACCTATGAATATTTACTACGCATAGAGCCCGGACTAATGGTCAAGCAATTACGCCTCTATTTTGTAATCAGTGATGGCGGGCTGGGATTGCTTGCTTCGATGTATTACTGGGCTTACACACCATTGCAATTGGTGGTCGGCATCATTACTGATCGATTTGGTGCACGACGTGTGTTGATTTTGGCAATTATTATTTGTGTTTCTGGCACATGGATTTTTGGTTTAACGCACATCTATTTTATCGCTGGTCTTGCACGCTTTTTAATTGGCATAGGCAGTGCCTTTGCCTTTGTCGGTGCTTTAAAGTTAGCAGCCGATTGGTTGCCCCGACATTATTTTTCCTTTTTCGTTGGTCTTTGCACATCACTGGGTATGTTAGGTGCTATGTTCGGCGAAACAGCGATGAGCTGGGTTGTCGATCATCTGGGATGGCATCCCGTTATCACAGACAGCGTTTGGTTGGGGCTGATATTAAACGGCATATTTTTATTTTCTGTTTACGACAAACATGAATTTAGCGGGCAAGCACGAAAAATAAAACCATTAAACTTTAAAGTGCTGGGTTCATCATTGATAAAAATCTTATCTTCAAAAACAATGCTGCAAGCTGGCTTTATTGGTTGCTCTCTTTATTTATCATTGTCTTTATTGGCCGAACAATGGGGAAATTCTTATTTTCAAAAGGCATTACACATTGATGCCCATGCAGCAAGCTATTATGTTGATATGATTTTTTTAGGTTGGTTTGTCGGGTCACCTTTGCATGGTTATTTATCCGAAAAATTCGGTTCTCGACGACGCACTTTATTTTATGGCTGCTTATTATCCTGTTTTACCTTTTTACCTATTATTTTATTTCCGCAAAGTTTACCGCATATTTTATTATCTGCATTATTGTTTTTATTTGCCTTGTTCTCAAGCGCACAAATTAGTTGTTTTGCTATTACTCGCGATTTAGTTGAATTGCGATTAACAGCAACAGCAGTGGGTTTTATGAATGCCTGCGTAATGGTGAGCGGTATGATTATTCAACCATTATTCGCCTACTGCTTAAATTTATTATCAATTGATCATAAAATTGAACACTACTCGCTTGGCAATTATCAAGTTGCTTTATTAATTATTCCTGTTTTTTTAATTATTGCCTGTTTTACAGCGCTGCGAATGAAAGACACCTATGAGCTAGGGATTAGCGCAAGACGACTAGATAAGATTCATTTATAAATACGCACCAGCGATTGCTTAAACGCAAAACGTTCAATACCCAATTGAATTAATTCATCGAGCAAATCAACATAAGACAATCCACTCACTTCCCAGTTTTTAGGATACATACTGATATTGGTAAATCCGGGAATGGTATTAATTTCATTAATAAAAATTTCACCTTCGTGGGAAAAAAAGAAATCAACGCGCGCCATGCCCACTGTGCGCAAGGTTTTATACGCTTTTATTGCCAATATTTGTAATTGCGTAATACATTCAGGTGGCAAATCTGCAGGTGTTTTTACCGTCGCTGCTGCTCCATCGATATATTTTGCGTCAAAGGAATAAAATTCTGTGTGATTGATGATTTCACCTGGCAATGATACTTTGGGATTTTCATTTCCTAGCACAGAACATTCAATTTCACGACCCATAACCGCTTTTTCAATTAATACATATTCATCATATTGAAAGGCATTTTTTAGCGCTTCATAAAAAGATTTTTCATCAACAGCTTTATTTATGCCAATGGCCGAACCCAAACTGTTGGGTTTTATAAAAACAGTTTTGCCTAATTTTTTGCTTATCTCAGCATACTGGATTGTTTGTGCTTCTTGCTTTCGTACTAAACAACGCGAAACCACCGGCAAACCAGCCGCCTCTAATAATCGTTTCAATACTTCTTTATCCATGCCAATGGCTGAACTCAAACAATCTGCACCGACATAAGGAATATTGAGTATGTCTAACATGCCTTGAATGGTGCCGTCTTCACCGTTTTTTCCGTGTAAAACAGGAAATATACAATCAATAGGAACACCAAAGGGGTTTTTATCGCCAGGCATAATTTGCATTAGGTGTGAGCGTGAGCGTGAGAAAAAATCGTCTGCGGTTTTAAAAAAAACCCAGGATCCATTATGTTCTATTTTCGCAACAGACACGGCATATTTATTTTTATCTAATCGTTCAATCACATTTTTAGCTGATAACAATGAAATATCATGTTCAGTGGATTGCCCACCGCAAAGAACGAGGATAGATAACAGTTTGCTCATGTAAACCTCTTTTTAAATTATTTTATCTTCCCATAATTTTTTTAAAAAATCTTTCCAGAAAATAATTTCTATATTGTCACTTTTTCTATTGACAGGGTCATGGCTGATCATAATATACTTTTTACAAATATTTTCTTGCATTAGCAAACGAATGCCCTTCAAATGTTTATCATTAATTTTATTTGTCGATTTTACTTCAATAGCAATATCATCGCCAATAATAAAATCCACTTCATGATGTTGTTGCGACTGCCAATAACTCAATGAAAAATGCAAACGCCGATAACTTAAGTAGGCACGCAATTCCAATGCAATAAAATGTTCAAATGCTTGACCATAATAATCACTTGCAGGTTCAAGCGTTTTAATGCCGGCCAGTGTGTGTTTTACACCACAATCAAATAAATAAAATTTAGCGGTACTCATTGATTTACGCTTAACTGTTTTTGTCCATGCAGGCACTAAAAAGCCAACAAACGTATCCTCTAAAATATGATAATACTCACGCACAGTAGAAACAGGGATGTTTTTTCATTTAATCTATGGCATTCTCAACTTTTACAGTGCCAATGGAAGCGAGAGCGCTAGCGACCGCGAAACGTGCATGCACAGTAGCGCCGTATTTCATCAAGGGTTTGTTCGTACTTGTCCGATCATGGAAAAACGTTACTGAACGCGCAAGTTTCGCGGTCGCTAGCGCTCTCGCTTCCATTGGCTTCGAACAAACTCCATTACTCACTCAATTAAAAGTTGAGAATGGCGTTAATCTATCAAAAAAACATGGAATTAGCAACGCTAATGCCGATTTTCTAATGCCGATTTTCTTTAAAAATTGACATTAGAAATGTGTATTTAGGTCATATTTAAGATAAAACACACGTATCCGCTCCAAATTTCAGGGTAACGAAAAACACGTAATCACCTAATATTTCCTTCAGGCTACTCTGCTACAGTGTAGCAAATCACCAACCAAACGGTTACCGTTATGAGATTACATCCTTGCATCAATGTAAATAAGATCTTGGCTTATACTCCACCACCTGAGATTGATTTAAGCAAGTTGCCAGCGTTGCCGGATAATTGGCTCGACCAATTTAATCGCATTTTAAAAGAATTCCATGCGCAAATTGATCAGCCGTTAAAAAAGCATATCGAATCAACTTATAGCTCAAAACCAGATCTTATCGCATCCCTTAAGATTGCTTTTTACTATCTGACAGATCAACTGAGTGAAAAGCATGGACGTATTTCTCAAGACAAGCGATCTGTCGTATTATCAAAATTAACAGAAGGTATTACAGCCTGCACAGAGGGATTTCATGACCGCGTTAATGAAACCATTGCCTCGATTTTTTTTCCTGATTCTTTTGATGTGCTATTGCACTTAACGCGTGAATCACTACTTTCAAAAATGGCAGCGGGATTAACAGACGAGGTTCATGCGACAAACACCATCATCAATATTGCCAATGAAATCGGATTGGGTGTGCGCGTACGACAGAAAGGCGATCCTTATTATGGCAACTTAACGAGAGAACTTATTATTGAAAGTCTCTTTAAGCGATTTGGCATGGATTTTACCCCATTTACCCTACCTTCTTTGATTTGCAACCAATTACGAGGCTTTCTTGTAGAGCTTGGCTATGTTGGAAAAAAAACAGGGAATGCAGCTACCGATAAAACAGAATTGTGTTCTTATGATATCGGCGATAAGAAGCGCTTTACAAAAGCAATCGCCACAGTACTCGGCGATATGCAAAACCTTTTTATTATTGAGGAAGATGACGATAAAATAATTTCATATGTACGTGATTTGGACTGGGAAAAGATACATAAAGCTGTCTTTGAAAAATTACTTTCTGAACAATATTTTTCAGAAAAGCCCATACCCCAAACTTTATTTGAATATGCTGCGGGAGATTTCGAAGATTCAGCAATACTAACGCGTCTTCTTGAAAATGCTTTCGAATCGACAGAAAATGCGCATTACTTTAAAGGCATTTTAAATAACTTTCCTGACTTTTTCAAAAAACTCCTTGAAAATGAGGTTTTTTTTGATTTTCTAAAAAAACCTACCTACCTTAAAAATATCATATTGGTGTTACCACAGCACGAAAGAGAAATGATACTGGAGAAAAAATCTCCTCAAACTATTTTTGAGTTATTATGCGCATTAAATTCAACACTCGAGCTTAATTTAAAATTACAACTTCAAGAAGAAAACATTTCTTATAAAAATCTTTTAATGAATTTAATGAGCTTTATGATCACTTTTTCTGGAAAATATTCAGACAAGAGTGCTATTAATGATATTTTTATTTTTTTATATAAAAAATGTAATGCCGTTTCTATAAAAAACGTATTGTATTTATTTTCATACTGGATAAATAATTTAAAAAATAAGGGGGTTGATGTTTCAGCAGGATATCTAATTTTATTAACCTGCCTATCTCATGCTTCTCAAGAGACAATAAGTAAAATAATTGCTGAATTATCAATATTAACTGATGCCGAAGGTAATAATGGATTGTATAACATGGTCTACGCTACTGAAACAAATTCAACACAAGTACCGAATATAATAAACTGCTTACTGAAGTTAATTGAAAAAACAACCCCGGAAAATATGCCAGCTTTAATTTCTGGCTTATCAGAAAAAAGAATGTCGGGGGATCTCCAAGGCAGCAATGCTTTGTATTTCATGATGAAAGCATTGAACTGGTCTGCTCCAAATAATCCAACAGAAGTACTAACCATAACAAACTGTTTATTAAACTTGATTGAAAAAACAACCCCAGAAAATATGCCCGCTTTAATTAATGGCTTATCAGAAAAAAGTATGTCAGGGGATTTTCAAGGCAGCAATGCGTTCTATTGGATGATGACTGCATTAAATTGGGTTGCTCAAAAAAATCCAACACAAGTGCCAACCATAACAAACTGTTTATTAAACTTGATTGAAAAAACACCCCCAGAAAATATGCCCGCTTTAATTTCTGGCTTATCAGAAAAAAGAATGTCAGGGTATTACCAAGGCTGCAATGCTTTGTATTTCATGATGAATGCATTAGATTGGGTTGCTAAAAAAAATCCAACACAAGTGCCGAATATAACAAACTGCTTACTGAAGTTAATTGAAAAAACAACCCCAGAAAATATGCCCGCTTTAATTTCTGGCTTATCAGAAAAAAAAATGTCAGGGGAGTGGCAAGGCAGCAATGCGTTCTATTGGATGATGAATGCATTATATTGGGTTGCTAAAAATAACTTAATGCAAACAGGAAATATAAAAAATGATTTTTTGGTAATCTTTGTCATGCTATTTTGTAAAAGTAAAAAAATTGAAAAAACATTGCTTGAAATGATTACCTCGCTTAAAAAAGAATTTTTTTACAGTTTGTTTGATATCTTAAGGGAGAAATCTCTATTGCCCCCTGTTGCTGCCAAGGAGCAAATTTTAGCTGTTTGTTTTTCGATTAAAAAAGAACTTTCTACCTATTTAAAAGATTATCTTAAAGATGTGCTTAAACATTCTTCACAAGCTGATTTGAAAGACCAATGTGAGAAGGGCACTTCATTGGCTAAATTAATTGATTACCATTCAGATCAAAAGAAACAAGGCGGAAAACCCACTGCAACACGTCTTTTGGTACAAAAACTGTGTGGCCAGAATAGCACTGGTAATTTTGTTGGAAGATTCTTTAAACGCACTGCCGATAATGATGCTCAAAAAAATGCATTGTCTGATGATGAACTTGCTTCTCAATATTCATCACAGCGCTCTTCGAGAATGAGTTGAGTCGTTCACGGATTGCATATTACATTGGCGAAACCACACTTTAGAAATATTAATCCAACTTCAACTGCGTGCTTTGTCGCTTCCACTCGCTAACGCTCGGGGCTCTGAGCTGATTATATACTGGCCGAAAGGACTGCCGATGACATTTTGCTGCACCCAAAGCTTGCAACGCTGCCATATGCATTTTTGTACCATACCCTTTATGTTGCGCTAACCCGTAACCTGGATAGCGCGCATCCAATTCACGCATCAAGTGATCTCGCGTCACTTTCGCCAAAATGGATGCAGCGGAAATACAAGGTTCCAACGCATCTCCACCAATAATTAACCGGGTTTGATAGCCGCATTTTGGATCTTGATTACCATCAACCCACACCTGGTCTGGGATGACCGTTAATTGCGCCACAGCCCGGCGCATCGCCAACAAAGTGGCTTGTAAAATATTCATGGCATCAATTTCATCAACAGACGCCTGACCAATGCCGTACGAAAGCGCGCGTTTGACAATTTCCGGATACAACTGCTCACGTTTTTTTTCACTTAATAACTTGGAATCAGCCAAATCAGCGATAAAATCAACCGGATTTAATATAACAGCAGCGGCCACAACAGGCCCTGCCAAAGGTCCCCGACCCGCCTCATCAACACCAGCAACTAGTTTCATTGAATTCGCTCCCTAAAAGTGACACACTACGCCAAAATATTGAATTAAGATCAATAACATGAACACCATCAAAACAGCTGTTATCGGCACAGGCTATCTCGGTAAATACCACGTTGAAAAATTGGCAACGCTGATGCAATCTCAACTCGTTGCTATTTGTGATATCGATGCAAGCCACGCAACAGAATTATCAGAAAAATATGCCGTTGCCGCAACCGATCAATATCAAACACTCGTGGACAAAGTGGATGCGGTTAATATCGCAACACCCACCGCTTCTCATTTTGATATCGCACAATTTTTTCTTGAGAACGGCGTTCACGTTTTTATTGAGAAACCCATCACCACAACAATCGAACAAGCCGACGCGCTTATTCAAATTGCAAAAAAAAATAATCTTGTATTACAAGTAGGCCATATTGAACGTTTTAATCCCGCATTTCAATTTATTCAACCGCAATTATCATATCCTTTATTTATCGAAGCACAACGACTCACTTCATTTAAATTACGTGGCAGCGATATTTCAGTTATTTTAGATTTAATGATTCATGATATCGACATTATTTTGTCAATGACGAACTCGCCCATTACTGACATACGTGCAACCGGTGCGAATGTATTAACCCCTTTTATTGATATTGCCAATGCGCGGATCGAATTTAAAAACGGCTGCGTTGCTTCTTTAACCGCAAGTCGCATTAACTCAATTCCTGTTCGCCGTTTACGGATATTTCAACACGATGCCTATTTGTATGTCGACATGAACAGAAACATCTGCCGCATTCGAAAAAAAGCCGATACTGAAATGTTTCCTGGCGTGCCTAATATTGATTCAGAAGAAAAGCATCTTATAAAAGGTGACGCATTAAAAGATGAAATTAATGCATTTTTAAATTCAATTATCAAGAAATCATCTCCTATTGTCTCAGGCGAAGACGCAAGAAATGCACTGGGAATTGCAATGCAAATTACTCACATTATTACGGAAAATAATGCCAAATATTCATAAAAAAATATTTATTTCAGCTGGTGAGCCCTCTGGTGATTTATTGGGTGCCAACTTGGCACAGGCACTGCTAAAAAAAGATCCTACTCTGCAATTAACTGGCATGGGCAGTGATCGCATGAAAAAAGCAGGCGTATCCATTCAATTTAATTCTGAAAAATTAGCCATTGTGGGACTCGCAGAAGTGATTACCCATTTACCCAGTATTTTATTAACGTGGCATAAAATTAAAAAATATTTACAAAAAACAAAACCAGATTTGCTTGTTTTAATTGATTTTCCCGATACGCATTTTAACATTATGAAATATGCTAAAAAAATCGGCATTCCTGTTTTATATTATGTTAGCCCACAAATTTGGGCGTGGCGACCAGGGCGTATTAAACAAATTAAAAAATATGTTGATCACATGGCTGTTTTATTTTCATTTGAAGAGAAAATTTATCGTGATGCTACGGTACCTGTTACCTTTGTTGGTCATCCACTGGGCGATTTGGTTAAACCCATTATGTCACTTGACGCAGCTTATGCATTTTTTAAATTAAACGCAAGCGAGCCTGTCGTTACTTTGTTTCCAGGTAGTAGAAATAGCGAATTAAAAAACCATTTGCCTGTCATACTAGAGAGCGCTAAACAAATTCGCAAACAGAAACCCAATACGCAGTTTGTACTGGTTTTAGCGGATCATTTTAATCCTGATGATATTAAATTGCCCGATGACATTAAAATTATTCAAAAAAATTTATACGACTTATTGCAAATCACAACAGCAGCCATTGCGGTTTCTGGAACAGTGACCTTAGAAATTGCATTGATGCAAGTGCCACTTTGCGTTATTTATAAATTTGGCGCTTTTACTTTTTGGCTTGCAAAAAAATTAATTAAAGTAAAAAACATTGCGCTCTGCAATATTGTTTCTGAAAAAACGATTGCGAAGGAATTTATTCAAGATGATGCTACGCCTAACGCCATTTCGACTGAAATATTAAAACTCTTATCTGATAAAGCCTATTACGAACATATTAAATCTGAATTTAGTGACATTAAAAATCGCATTTCAATTCCAGGGAAAAATGCATCAGAAAGGGTGGCGGAGATTGCGGAAAATATATTCAGCTCAGAACCCCGAGCGTCAGCGAGCGGAAGCTACAGAGCTAATAAATAAAACTCAAACTGAAATTTCTACTGCAAAAGTTTATTGTGAAGTTCCTGTACCCGCTTCGTAGCTTCCACTCGCTGACGCTCGGGGTTCTGAGCTTGTTTTAAACCTTTATACCCATAACACAAATAAATAAACCCTTTGCGAAACACAGCACCCGCACGCACGATATCAACCGTTTTATACAAAACCCATTTACCACATTTAAACTTGTCTTCAGGGCGATATTGCCAAAAATTATTCATCACCAATATGCCATTTTTTCCAACAATCTGCGAGTCATCTTGCCAAAAACTCGAGCCTGTTATATTCGGACTCAATGCATAAACTGGATAACGCCCTCCCAAATGATAATCTATTTGTGCAGCAGACTGAAAACGATTATCAAACACAAACCAATTACGCACATCAACTGCTGGGTTTAATAAAAAAGCAGTTACTTCATTTGCAACAGGCGCCCATGAGTAAAAATCTGTTGTTGGATCTTTCTTTAACGGGCTGACTCTAATAACAGGATAATATTCTTGAAGCGTTATTATGCCGCAAAGCAATAAACTGATTGCCACCCCCCAACGAAATGTTTTATCTAATAAACGAGCATCACTAACATAAATAATTGCTAAGGGAATAACCGCCATAATCGGCCAATATATTCTGACATCAATCACCCACGACAATAAAAGAAAAATAAATAGCGGCGAACAAAAACAAGTGAGCAATATTATTTCTTTATTTCTAATATTTTTTACCCAAGTGATAATAATACCCACCAAGAATACAGGAGACAAAACCAATAATTGCAAAGCAATAAAAATCAAACCGCGAATCCATTTAATATGGAGGTGGTGACGTCCATAAAATTGAAATTTAAACGATACCCATTGATGATTAGCATTCCATATGAGTACAGGCGTAAAACAAAGTAACACTATTACAATTGCCAAATACGGTTCCTTCCTAACCAGCCAGTACCTCGATTCCTTGTTAATTAAAATAAATAAAAATGCACTAAAGACAAATAAAATCATCGTGTATTTACTGAGTAACCCAAGCCCTATCACCACTGCAAGCACATACCACAGCTTTGTATTACTTTCATAAATAATACGAATAAATAAATATAAACTTAATACATAACAAAAAACTGATGGCGCATCAGGCGAAGTAATAATTGACCCAATAAAAATAATAGGAAATAAATTAAAAACAATAACCGCAGCCAAACTTCTTTTTTTATCGTGGAATAAGTAATCTGCTATGCGATAAATTGTCAGTGAGGTGAGTAGCAACAAAATAATATTGGGTAGCCGTATGGCCAATGGGCTTGACCCAAATAAACGCGTAGATAGCCAAATTAAATAAGCAATCACCGGGGGATGATCATAATAACTTAAAGCCAAATGACGCGACCACTCCCAGTAGTAAGCGCCATCACCACTTAAACTTAAGGTGGCGCCGCTGATGATGTGATAAAGGGTAAATAATCCAAGAATTAAAAAAAGTCTGCTTTTCATACCGTTCCCTAGCACTTCAAAATGAATAGCTCTACTTTCATTAGCATGATATATTTTGTTTTCTAGCAATGCCGCGCTTTGAATTTTTAATAAATTCAATAATCAAATTTATTTCAGGTGTTTCCTTGACTAATTCTACTAATTCATTTTTTATTGCATCTAACGATAATCCATCTCGGTACATTAATCGAAACGCTTTTTTTAAACCGGCAATAGTAGTGGCTGAAAATCCACGTCGACGCAAGCCCACTAAATTCAGCGCAAAAGGAATACCGGGTGTTCCTTTTACCAACATAAATGGCGGGATATCTTGAGAAATTTGTGCACCATGCGCTAAAAAACTATAAGCACCAATTTGTGTAAATTGATGCACTGTTGAATACGCCCCAATAATCGCATAATCTTCCACTGTCACATGACCTGCAATCGATGCATAATTAACAAATAACGTTTCATTACCAATATGCGCATCATGCGCAACATGAGAATAACTGAGAAAATAATTTTTATTGCCAATAGTTGTTGTGCCAATACCCCCTGCCGATCCACGATTTAAGGTGACAAATTCACGAACCGTATTACCATCACCCATTTTTAACCAGGTTTCTTCACCACGATAACTTAAATCTTGGGGATCACCCCCAACTGCTACATGAGAATGAATATGATTGTTTTTTCCGATGATTGTATTTTTCAAAATAACAGAATGCGCATCAATACGTGTGCCTTCATTAATTGTTACTTGCGCACCAATCAATACCCACGGGCCAATAACCACATTCTTTGCGATTTTTGCTGTAGGGTCGATAATGGCAGTTGGGGAGATAGACATGGTATAAATCCTCTGTGAAATTCAATTGCGCGCTTTGCAGGTCTTCCACTCGCTGACGCTCGGGGCTCTGAGCTGATTTATTATGCTTTAATATTGAGAAATTCCGCATAACACGCAAGCTCACCATTAACCGTCGCTTCACCTTTAAATTTCCACAAGTTTTCGCGATGACGCATGACTGCTACACTTAATTTTAATTGATCACCCGGCACAACTTTCCGTTTAAAGCGCGTGTTATCAATACCCGCCAAATAAAATAAATCCTGTTCAGAGGGGTAACGATCAAATGTTTTATACATTAAAATACCTGATGCCTGCGCTAATGCCTCAACAATCAGAACACCCGGCATCACAGGCAGTTTCGGAAAATGTCCTGAAAAATAAGCTTCATTTTGCGTGACATTTTTAATGGCAATCAGTGATTCGCCTAATATATAAGATTCAACCGTATCCACGAATAAAAAAGGATAACGGTGGGGTAAATATTTTCTAACTTCGAGATAGTCGATTTTTTTAAGTTCAGTCATGTTTTAATCCTCATATATAGCAAGTCTGTCGCAAAATTAAATTACTTGCTCTGTAGCTTCCACTCGCTTACGCTCGGGGCTCTGAGCTCTGAGCTCTGAGCTGGATAGCAAAATAAATTATTTGCTCTGTAGCTTCCACTCGCTTACGCTCGGGGCTCTGAGCTCTGAGCTGGATAGCAAAATAAATTACTTGCTCTGTAGCTTCCACTCGCTTACGCTCGGGGCTCTGAGCTGGATAGATTATTTCTTCCTAAATCGGACGACACATTTCCGCCATTCTAAGTTAGGTAACAATCCCGTACCAGAAGAATAAATGCCGGGCTCTTTTATCGATTTTGTCACAGTCGCACAACCGGTAAACACAGCGTTAGGACAAATTGTTAAATGCGTACCAAAATTTACTGCACCTGCAATAATACAATGATGACCAATCGTCGTACTTCCCGCAATTGCAGAACAACCCGCTATAACGGTATGCGCACCAACAACCACATTATGTGCAATTTGGACAAAATTATCGATTTTCACCCCTTTTTCAATAATCGTATTATTCAAAGCGCCCCGATCAACACAAGTATTTGCGCCAATTTCAACATCATCTGAAATAATAACCGATCCTAATTGCGGAATTTTTTCCCAACTTCCTTTATTTTGCGCTAATCCAAATCCATCTGCGCCAATCACAGCACCACTGTGTAAAATCACGCGGTCCTTCAAAATGACTTCATGATAAAGCGTCACACGACTGTAGATCAGACAATCAGAACCAATAGTCACATCATCAGAAATAATTACACCGGGATGGATAATCGTATTTTCACCAATTACCACATTCTCACCAATCACACACTGTGCTGCAATAGACGCAGAAGCGTCGATGCGTGCGGTGCTGGCAATCACGGCCGTTTTATGTATGCCAGGCAATGGTTTTTTTTGTGTATTAAATAATTGTGCAATGCGTGCAAAGGCCAACTCAGGATTTTCAACAATTAATAATGTTGCCTTGCATTTTGTTTTATCGGCTTCCGCTAAGATCACTGCAGACGCATTGGTTTCGGCTAAACAACGCTGATAGTGTTTGTCTTTTAAGAAAGTTAACTCACCCCTTTTTGCACGATCTATCGATGCAAGCGCGGTGATAATTGTTTTTTCATCGCCTATTATTTTTGCGGAAATATGTTTGGAAAGATCGAGAATGGAGAAGGATGGCATAAAATCTCTGAATATAAAGGAGTGAGTGTGATCATAAATACGCACTTACTTGGGAAGCTAACGCTTCCCGCGTGCGTGCTTCTGACTCGCGCTTTCGCTCACACTCACTGTCACCAATCTTAGTCACTTGATGTCTTTTAGGACATCCTGCGTAATATCTGTGTTATTTTTTGTGTATAACACATCATTACTTGGAACAACTAAATCCAATTTGTTTTTTTCAGCAACCACTTTTACTGCTGCTTTTACGCTATTCATAAAATCATTTAAACTTTTATTTTGCGCATTGAAAACATCTTGTTGGAATTTTGTTTGTGCAGCACGAAATGCAGTTTCTTGATTTGTGATGCTTGCTTCTAAAGCAGCAGTGTCCTTTTGATTCATCACAGCTTTATTTTTTTGATACTTTGCAATATCAGCTTGTAAAGCTTGACCCATTTTTTCTAATTTATTTTTTTGCGGCTCAAATTGTTTGCTCAATTCCGCTTTTATGGATTTCACTTTTGGCGACGAGCTGAAAATGGTTTTCATATCAACCACGCCAACGCCATCAGCAAAAACACCCGCTGACCATGTTGCAAGAAATATCGCTACACCTAACGCTAATTTTTTCATTACTTTCTCCTTAATTAACTTTAAAAAATTTATATTGTTGCACCAAATGAAAATCCAAACGGTGATAACTGATCGCCCGGTTTTTTATTAAGTGGGAAACCAATACTAAAATCAAGCGGCGCGCCCAATGGCGACCACCATGATACCATGATACCCGTTGTTACACGCAAGTTTTGTATACTAATAGATTCATAACCAATACCTGTGGTTTGATCCGTTTGGAAAATATTGCCCGCATCAACAAATATCGCCGTTCGCACTTTATGACTAATAAAATCAGGCAAAATAAAATTCATTTGGCCCAACGTTTCTACGTTACCCCCAAGCGCCTGCGTGATATTAGCAGGATTTTTGGGGCCTAACGTATTCGCTGTGTAGCCGGGTAATGATTGAATACCGCCGGCATAGTAATTGTTAAAAAATGGCAAGGTGTTCGTATTACCATAACCATTTCCATAATTCAGTATTACACGAGGATTAAGAATAAATCCTAATCCCAATGGGAAATAATAACGGCCGTCGTAACCGGCTTGATAATAACCTAAACTGGATTGGTAAGCTGGCAGACCCACTGTAGCACTTATCGCTTGCTGATTCCCTTTTGTTGCAAAAATAGCACGATTTAATGTGCTGTGAGAAATCCCTGATGTCAACTTCAACTGATTATAAGGTGAGGGGTTTGTTTGTAAAAATTGATAAACCGATGGCGACACTAAAGAGTTAACTACATTGCTGATGTCAATATGATCGTAACCACCACCTAACATTAATTGATCAAACTCAGTCAGCGGAATGCCATAGGTCGTACTCGCACCATAATCATCCATCGTATACGGTTCCAAGTTCACATTCGCAGGCGTGGTGTGATTATAATAAACACTGTAACCTCTGCTAACACCACTGGTCGTATAAAACGGATTATTGTAAGACAATGAATAAGACGAAGTATATTCACTGCGTTGAAACCCGATTGACACAAATTTTCCAGAGCCCATGAAATCGGGATCAGAAATACTCGCACCATATAAAAATCCATCGACATCAGAATAACCCGCTTGCACTGATGCGCGTCCCGCACTCACTTCATTGACATGGTAATTTAAATCAACTTGATTGGGTTTATTGGGAACCGGTTTTGTTGTCACTTCGATTTGATTAAAATAACTCAAATTTGCAATATTACGCTTTGACTCTTTAACGTTTTTTAATGAATAGGGTGCGCCTTCCATTTGTCGTAATTGCGTACGAACAACAACACCCGTTGTACGTGTATTACCAACAACATGAATTCGCCTAACATAAATACGTTGACCGCTTTGAATGTTATACACCAAAAACACCTGGTGTTTGACGTGATCTAAATTGGGCACCGGGTTAATTACGGGAAATGCATAACCATTATCCGCTAAATAATCCCCAATTTGTTTATTGAGTGTCACAATTTCTTGTTTTGAAAAAACAGAACCTGTTTTTATTTGTGACAAAATACGCATGACCCTGGGTTTTAAACTTTTCGGCAATTTAATAGCGGCTAATTGATATCCGCTGACATGATAAACCGGGCCTTCGGATATAGTCACCTGAATATCAACGCCATTATTTTTCGGCAATTTCGTTGTGTCGTGTGACACCACATGAAATTCTAGATAACCATGGTTAAAATAAAATTCCTGCAGATTTTGCAAATCCTCATCTAAACGCATATTAGAATAACGATCATTGTGATTAAACCAAGTAAAAATGCTCGGCGTTGTTAATTTAAATTGATCCAGCAATTCATGTTCTGAAAACGCTTTATTGCCTGTAATTTGAATTGAACGAATAATAGAGGCTTTACCTTCTTGAATCACAATGTGTATCGCAACACGATTACGCGACAATGATTTTACACTGGGGGTCACCACTGCCCCTGCATGACCCAACATGGCATATTGTTGTTGCAATCCAAGAACAATAGAATGTAAATCAGAGGGATTAAAGGTATCGCCGACAACGATATTTAATTTTTTTAATACGGGTTTTAATTGCTTTGCCTTAATTGATTTATTACCTGTGATGGTAATAGAATCAATGGTTGGCCGTTCAACAACATGCACAACCAATGTATTACCTTGACGTTGCAACTGCACATTGCTAAAAAATCCTGTTTTAAAAAGATCTGCAATAACGCGATTACCTTCCACTTCTGTATAAGTTTGTCCCACATGTATTGGCAATGCCGTCATCACAACACTACTACTAATGCGCTGCAATCCTTGAATTTGAATGTGATTAACGACAAAAACAGAATCAGCAAAAATTGCAGTTGAGACAAATAGTAATAATGTAAATAGAATTCGACGAAACATTAGCGACATCCACCTTATCTGACCTTATTTGACAGGCAGTGAGTATACCGATTCTTTTATCAATTGCGTAGTAAATTCTCGTGTCTTTTGATCTGCGTTCAAAATTATATTTAAATCACTCGCCGGAACAATATCAGCTTGTTGCATCACCGCGTCAATAATTGTCGAAATTTGATCAAATTGAATTTCATTGTGACAAAAAGCCTCAACCGCTATTTCATTTGCTGCATTTAAAATGGTTGTCGCTGTTCCCCCTGCTTTTAGCGCTTGGTAGGCTAA
>MGXX01000031.1:0-2954 GCA_001801515.1 Gammaproteobacteria bacterium RIFCSPHIGHO2_12_FULL_38_11 | reverse complement strand
TTTCGATCGGCAAGCCAAATAACCAAAACGCCTCTATAACCTCTAATCCTTTATTCATCATCGTTGCAGAATCGATAGAAATTTTGGGGCCCATTTGCCAATTGGGGTGTGCTATGGCTTGCGCCACCGTTACATTTTTTAATTCATGCACTGGCGTTGTACGAAAGGGTCCGCCGGATGCAGTAAGAATAATGGACTGCACCCCTGTTAATTTTTTCCCGGGTAAAAAAGACTCGGGTAAACATTGAAAAATGGCATTGTGTTCGCTATCAATAGGTAATAATGTGGCATGATGTTCCCTAACTGAACGCATAAATAAATCAGCAGCCATCACCAATGCTTCTTTATTTGCCAATAAAATGCGTTTGCCAGCGCGAACAGCAGCCAATGTCGGTAACAATCCAACACTGCCGACAATGGAAGCAACCACAATACCAGACGCACTGTCACCCGCACATTGTACAATAGCATCTGCGCCAAACAACACATCGGTATTGATTTTTTCTTCACGCAATTTTGTTTTTAATTCAGACGCCAACTTTTCGTCTTTTAATACAGCAAAACGCGGCTTAAACTGCAAACACTGACGAAACAATAAAGCAATATTACTATGCGCCGTTAATGCTTCCACCCGAAAACGATCAGGATGACGCGCAATAATATCCAATGTGCTTTGGCCGATTGAGCCGGTGGAACCTAAAATGGTAACGGATTGCATGATTTATAATCCAAGAAAAAGCGCAAAAAAAACAAAAACGACTGTTGCCGCAGAAACACTGTCCATACGATCTAACATACCACCATGGCCAGGAAAAAATTTTCCAGAATCTTTAAGGCCAGAAATTCTTTTCAACAAACTCACTCCTAAATCACCGACAACCGAAAATAAAGCAGTCACAAATGATAACAGCAATAGACATAAATAATGCTGCCAAGTCAGCATTAAAAACAATCCACCAATCGCGGCAATTAAAACGGATAATAAAATTCCACCCACGAATCCTTCCCGTGTCTTTTTAGGGCTAACGCGTGAACATAAGGTATTTTTTCCTGCTAAATTCCCTGCGAAATAAGCACCGATGTCTGCCCCGAAAATAATAAATAACACTAAAATAAGCCAAGCTGGGCCAAAATTCGGATAGGTTTTTAATGTGACAATACTCACCCATGTTGTTACCAACACAATAATACCCGATACCAAACGCAGTGGCGAAAATTGAAAACCCGCACCCAATCCATTGCGTTGATAGTTTATAATAGCAATCAATATCCAAATCCAAATGAATAGCGCAAAAAATAACAACCACAACGGCGAAAAAAGTGCTGCTAGCAATAATCCCAATAGCACACATGCCACATAAAGAATGCGAAACTTAGGATTATTCAAACCAGCCAACAATGACCATTCCCATGCACCTACCAGAACCATTCCACCGACTACGACAGAAAAAGAAATGGGGGGTAACCCAATAATCGCGACTAATACTAAGGGTAATAAAATAAGCGATGTTAAAATTCGTGTTTTCAAAATCGTTTTTCCTCTAAGGGAGATTCCCTTTCTTGCATCATCTGACAAATCAACACACCCAAAATAACAATCAACCAACTCACATAAATCCACACAAAAAAAATAGGGATAGTTGCGAGTGCACCATACACCAATTGATAGGTCGAAAAATAGTGGAGATATTCAACAAACCCCCATTTTGCTATTTCAAACAGCAGCGCTGTCATCAATCCCGCTATAAAAGCATAGCGAAAATAAACACGGCAGCTTGGCATAACCCAATGAAACAAACTAAATGCCACCCATTCAATTAAAAATGGCGTCACTGAAATAAAAGGTCTGTGAACAATATCAATTTCAACAAAGTGTGACAACAGGGGCAACGAGGAAATTGTTGAGGTAATTAACAACAACAGCGCCAACCCTATAGGGGCTATAAACACAAGCACTAAATATAAAACAAACGCCGCCGCCCAATACCCTTTTATCTTCACATGCCAAATACCATTCACAGTGTCTATTATGTTAAAAATCAAGAGTGCTGAAATAAATGCCAAAGCGGATAGATTCACCCAAGACAGAATATGTGTGCGCAGTAAGAAGTTTTGCATATAGTGTGAAATCACCGAAGCAGAACTTGCTACAAAATGCGTAACAATATATTGCTCTATTTGCTTTGCTGAATGGTTTAACACAGGAAAAAAAGACAATAAATAAAATGTGAAAATCATCAAGGGGACGATGGACAACAAGGTTGTAAACGTCAAGGATGCCGCACGCATGGGACATTGATCATCGAAAAAACGAATAAGCAATATTTTCAAAAAAAACCGCGTTTTTTGCATAGTAATTCCATTCGTATTAGTGTGAATGTGCGTGTGAATGTGAGAAATATGATAACATCATTTTGCTGTGATTAAACTGGAGAAACAATGCATCCCTACATTCTCGTTTTATATTATTCATTAAAAGGCAATACCGCTAAAATGGCGCACGAAGTGGCACGCGGAATTGAATCCATTTCAGGCATTGAAGCACGCGTTAGAACAGTGCCAGCTGTTTCACCCAAAACAGAAGCAACAGAACCGTTGATTCCCACCGAAGGCCCCCCTTATGCAACCATGGATGATTTAAAAAATTGTGCGGGATTAGCACTGGGTAGCCCCACGCGATTTGGCAATATGTCAGCCGCTTTAAAATATTTTCTTGATGGCACGGGTGCATTATGGCAATCAGGTGCATTAATCAATAAACCGGCCGGTTGTTTTACATCAACTTCGAGTTTGCATGGCGGGCAAGAATCCACCCTCTTAAGCATGCAATTACCATTATTACATCAAGGGATGATTATTCTTGGCGTGCCTTATAGTGAAACAGCCTTATTTACCACAACCGCTGGCGGAACACCCTATGGTCCTAGTCATATGGCTGGCACAAATAGTGACTA
>MGXX01000030.1:9348-9946 GCA_001801515.1 Gammaproteobacteria bacterium RIFCSPHIGHO2_12_FULL_38_11 | reverse complement strand
ATTTTTCGCCTAATGAAAAATTAGCAATAAAGGTTTTGGCTCGTCTTAGCGGGAACGGCTGGTGTTTCCCATGCCTGCATATTGATTCTCCGTTCCAATAAGGTAACCGCAAAGAAAAAAAGTAATTAGCAAGGGAATTAATCGGTAGGTGTAGGGATAATGCAGCAACAAAATTACTGCTAAAAAGCCGATGAGCATAACAATAATGTGCGATACAAATCGAAAAAAACCTTTTTTAAAAGTCGTATTTTTATTTTCTTCCATGATTAATAAACAGCTGATCGTAGCCCAATAACCTTCAGGTTGTTTAAAGCAATACCAAATCACAAAAGTAATAAAACAAGCCAATGAAACTTTTGTTGCAGGTATGGCAAAGCGTGATTCAATTTTTAATTTTGGCAATTTCCATGAAATTATTTTTCGAGTAATCGCTTTTGGATAATATTTTTTAACAATAAAAAATAAAAAAATATTTAAAATTGTCAATGTAAAAACACCCAACATTACTTCAGCCGTTCGATCCACAGCAATAGGAGTATAATTATCACCTGCAATACTGAAAAATAAAATGATAGCAATCGTCATGCCTGTGATAATA
>MGXX01000030.1:2749-9340 GCA_001801515.1 Gammaproteobacteria bacterium RIFCSPHIGHO2_12_FULL_38_11 | reverse complement strand
CATCATCACGCTCACATCGCCATGGGCAAGAACTGCAATTGTATAGCCAATAACAGCACCGATCAGCGTTCCACTTGCGCGCATTAATGATTTCGCCAAGGTTTGCGACAATCCTGTTTGGGTAATAGCAGCAATGGTCACCAATGCCCACACACCCATGGGTAATTGAAAATAGGTGGTAAGCAAAAATGCCATAAGACCTGCAAGCATCATTTTTATGGCTGTGATAAAGGCAGTGGCATTCGTTTTGATTTTCATAAAAAGTATTTTAACGCAGATTGATTAATAATGCGCATAACTTTCACCCATTACAGAAATAGGTATGCCAGCTGCATCAACGATTTTAATCTGCAAGTCTTCAGTGATTTCACCAATACACGTAATTTTACAAGGCAACTCAGGAAATAAAATATTTTTTGACGCTGTAAAACAAAGCTCGTATGAATCGCCTGAATGCAGCGCTGCCATTCTTCTAAATTCTTTTGGCTGCTTTTCCAAACAGGTCGACACAGGAATTTGATCAACAAAAATTTTCGCACCTACATGGCTGGCGTTTAATATATGCGTTAAATCGCCGTACAACCCATCAGAAATATCAATAGCACTACTGGCAATATTACGCAAAAGCTGCCCTGCTTTAATTCGTGCGGTAGGGCGCCATAGGCGTTGCAATACTTTTTTTGCATCACTATCGATTAAGATTTTTTCTTTTTTTAAATAATGTAGGGCTAATACAGCATCACCTAATTCATGTGTGACATAAATTAAATCGCCTACGTTAGCGCCTGAACGTAAAATCGCTGATCCTTGAGGCAAAAAACCAGTAACTTGAAGCGTTATTGATAGTGGCCCACGCGTTAAATCACCGCCAATTAAGGTCATGGGATAGTCATTAAAGTGTTCAAAAAATCCCTTTTGAAAGCCCTGAAGCCATTTCTCATCTATAGCTGGTAATGAAAGCGATAACATCACCCATGCAGGTGATGCGCCCACAGCGGCCAGATCACTTAGATTTACAGCAAGTGATTTATAACCTACATTTTCAGAAGAAAATGAATTATCAAAATGCACATCAGAAATTAACGTATCCATTGACATGGCAAGCTCATATCCTGCGGGTGCTTTAACAACCGCGCAATCATCACCATTGCCAACAATAACATTATCCTGGAAAGCAGGACGAAAAAAATATTTTTCAATCAAATCAAATTCATTCATATCATCTCCAATGGCGTGCATAATGATGATTTACTGGACCCTGACCTTGACCTAAGGTGTAATATTGCCCTGATTGAATCGCTTTAAATAAAAACTGCTTAGATTTTGAAATCGCATGAATAATATCTTTTCCTTTTGCCAATTCTGCAGCAATTGCCGCACTTAACGTGCAGCCAGTACCATGTGTATTTTTTGTATCAATGCGTTTGGATTTAAAATAAGTAAATAAATCTTTTTCCGACTGATAAAGCACATCAATACATTTTTCACCTTCAGCATGTCCACCTTTAACAAGAACATTTTTAACACCAGATTGACTGATTTTGCGCGCTGCAGATTTCATATCAGTAATTGAATTTATTTTCACACCAGAAAAATATTCCGCTTCCGGAATATTGGGCGTTACGATAGTTGCCAGAGGAAATAAATAATCACGCATAATATAAATTGCATTTGGTGAAATTAATTGCGCACCCCCTTTCGCAAACATAACGGGATCTAACACAACAGAGCAAATCTGATTTTTAATTGCTTTAATAACAGCATAAATAATTTCTTCACTCTCCAGCATACCAATTTTAATGGCATCCACACCTATATCCGTTAATACAGATTCTATTTGTTTTGTCACAAACTCAGCGGGCAGTGGATGAATCACCTGAACCCCGCAGGTATTTTGCGCTGTTAATGCGGTAATGGCAGTCATCCCAAAACAATGTAATGCTGAAAATGTTTTTAAATCTGCTTGTATACCAGCACCACCGCCACTGTCTGATCCTGCAATACTAAGAACTCGAATATATTTTTTAGGCATTGGATAATTCTTTTATGTAATTTATTGTTGCTAATCTTGGATTAGCGGCAGCACAAATCCCACTTACCACAGCAATGCCTTGTGCACCATGCGATAAAATTGTTTTAACATCGGCTATTTTAATGCCACCAATCGCAATACACGGTTTTTTTAATAATTGTGTTATCTCTTGAAATTGATTTACCCCCAAAGTAAAAGCATCGGATTTCGTATTGGTATGAAAGACAGGGCCAACACCAAAATAATCAGCATCATATTTTTCTGCTTTTTTTGCGTGTTCAAGTGTTTGTATTGATAAACCGATTATTTTATTTTTACCGAGTATTTTTCGTGCTTGATTATACGGCAAATCTGTTTGTCCAATGTGAACGCCATCGGCATCTAAAGCCAGCGCCAAATCAATGTGATCATTAATAATAAGCGGAATTTTTTTGGGTTTCAGTATTTTTAAAATCTTTTTGCCGACCTCATAAAGTACTAATTTATCGGCGTGTTTATTTCGAAGTTGAATGATGCTGATGCAACCGGAAACTACTTCTGAAATTAAATCAGGTAATTTTTCAATTCGATTATCAGTTATTAAATGTAGGGGATAATGAGACATAAAATACTATTTTAATTTATAAAAAATAATATAGAGATGCGATTTATTGCGCCTCTACATCGATGCAATACAGTGCATCCAAAAACTGTGGCAAGAAAGTACCTGGCCCATTTGAGCGTAAAGCGGCCACTTCACCACACATGCCCATACAAATCATTGCATGATAGCAAGCTTCAAATGCATTTTTATTCACTGCTAAAAATGCCCCAATAATAGCTGTTGCAGTGCAACCCATTCCCGTTACGCATGACATCATGGGTGAACCATTTTTTACAGTCAGAATATTACTTTCAGAAATACAATAATCTGTTTTGCCACTCACGCAAACAACACAGCCAAATTTTTTTGAGATATTTTTAGCGCTTGCAATGGCGCGTTCGCTTTTTTCAGTACTGTCGACACCTTTTGAAAATGATGTTTGCTGATCAAGCGCCATTATTTCTGATGCATTGCCACGAAGTACGGTAATTTTCGCTGACTTTAATAAATTTAAAACGCTTTCTGTTCTGAGACGGGAAGCGCCCGCACCAACAGGATCGAGAACAATTGGCTTGTTTTTTTCGGAAGCCAATTGCGACGCCATTGCCATATTGTTTATCCAATTTTTATCTAAGGTACCAATATTCAATACAAGCACGTTTGAAATTGAAATCAGCTCAGGTAATTCTTCAATGGCGTGCGCCATAATCGGCGATGCTCCCAAGGCCAACAATGCATTGGCAGTGGTATTCATCACGACAAAATTAGTGATATTGTGAATTAAAGGACGAGTCGTTCGAATTGAGAGAACATCGTTGTAAACAGCATGTGGAACAGCAGAATTATGCATTTCGGCACTCCCTTCGTAGGTGTTAACCTAAATCAGGTTCGAAGGGTATTATCTCAGCCTAAAAAAGGCACCCCTGGCAAACTTTCGATTGCAGTGTCACAAAATATGTTACAAATGTCAATTTTTTGATGTTATTATTACTGCCAACTTATGCAAAAACGGACTTCGTCTTCATGGATAGTTTTCAACTCAAAGCCGATTTTTTACCGATCACAATATTGCGTTTGTTGCGTCACGAAACTGATTTATTGCAATCGCAATTAAATACCATCACACAAAAAGCACCTAATTATTTTTCAAATTCTCCTGTTATTGTGGACTTTAGCGCGGTTAGTGAAATATCAGATCAAATGGATGTTGCCCAAATTTGTGAAACTTTACGCCGGCATCAAATGCAACCGATTGCAGCACGGGGGTTAAAAACACAAAGCGATTTGCCCAATTTGGCCAACGCGATTCAAAAAACATCACCTGTTAAAAATAAAGTCCCTGAAGCAATTAAAGTTCCTACAAAAGTCATTACCAAACCAGTCAGATCTGGAACGCAAATTTATGCCAAAGACTCAGATTTAATTATTTTGGCACCAGTTAACGCAGGTGCAGAAATTATTGCCGATGGTCATATTCATGTTTATGCGCCATTGCGGGGCAGGGCATTAGCAGGTGCCAGCGGTGATATAACCGCCAGAATTTTTTGCAAACAATTAGAAGCAGAATTAATTGCGATTGCCGGGCATTATCTTGTAAGTGAAAAATTAAAAATGCATAACACCGCCCAAAATATGGTGCAAATATATTTACGCAATGATGAGTTGCAAATTGATATTATATAATTGCGCGTCTCTACAAGACACAACAATAGGATCAAAAAATGACAAAAATAATCGTAGTAACTTCCGGCAAAGGTGGCGTTGGCAAAACAACAACGAGCGCTTCATTTGCAACAGGCCTTGCATTAGCAGGCCACAAAACCGTTGTGATTGATTTTGACATTGGCTTGCGCAATTTGGATTTAATTATGGGCTGCGAACGTCGCGTTGTATATGACATTGTCAATGTCATACAGGGTGACGCAAATGTCAATCAAGCCTTAATTCGCGATAAAAAAATCCCCAATCTTTCTATTTTAGCGGCATCACAAACACGTGATAAAGATACCTTAGACAAGGAAGCGGTGAAAAAAATATTAGACACATTGGCTGAATCATTTGATTACATCGTGTGTGATTCACCTGCCGGTATTGAGAAGGGTGCATTAATGGCTATGCATTTTGCCGATGTAGCCATTGTGGTTGCTAATCCTGAAGTATCTTCTGTGCGTGACGCAGATCGCATTTTAGGAATGTTATCAAGCAAAACGGAAAAAGCAGAGAAGGGTGAAACATTAGAAGAATATTTAATTGTTACACGTTTCACTAAAAAACGTGCTAATAGCGGTGAAATGATGTCGGTTGAAAGTGTTCAGGAAATATTAGGCATTCCATTATTGGGTATTATCCCTGAATCTGCCAGCGTATTAAATGCATCAAACTCTGGAGAGCCTGTTATTTTAGATCAAAAAAGTGCTGCGGGGCATGCTTATCAAAACATTGTATTAAAATTTTTGGGAAGACCTGAAATCCCCAAAAAAGGATTTTTTAAACGATTATTAAGCAGTAAGCAAGGGGTAATGGCATGAGTATTTTTCAATATTTTCGTAAAAATAAATCGGCTGATAAAGCAAAAAATCGTTTACATATTATTATTGCCCAAGAAAAATCGGAAAAAAATGGTCCTGATTATTTGCAATCATTGCGCAGAGAAATTTTATTGCTCGTTGCTAAATATACGAATGCAGATGTGGATCAAGTGAACGTGGAGCTACACCACAAAGACAATAATGCTATTTTAGAATTGAATGTCACTTTGCCTGATCGAGCTGCTATATAATGCGTTATTATGTCTTTCTTGTTGCTTTTATCGCCGCACTATCCGGCATTTTATTTGGTTACGATACGGGTGTGATATCGGGCGCCATTTTATTTATAAGCCAGGAATTTCATTTATCATCAGCGTTAAATGGCTTTATTGTCAGCGCTGTCTTAATTGGTGCATGCATGGGCGCACTCATCAGTGGCCGCATGACAGATCACATTGGCAGAAAAATAATGCTGATTTTTGATGCATTATTATTTATCATTGGTACATTAATGACGGCCTTGGCACCTTCTATTACATTGCTTGTCTTGGGTAGAATTGTTGTTGGTATTGCAATTGGTATCGCTTCATTTACAGCACCCTTGTATATTTCTGAAATTTCACCAAAAAAATATCGTGGTGCTTTGGTTTCATTAAATCAACTGGCAATTGCTACAGGTATTTTTATTTCTTATTGGGTGGATTATCATTTTTCACATCAGGCGCAGTGGCGATGGATGTTTGGTGTCGGCATTTTTCCTGCGGCATTTTTATTGACAGGGATGTGCTTTTTACCCTTTAGTCCACGCTGGATGGCATCAAAAGGAAAAAAGGAAAAGGCATTTTTAATTTTGAAAAAATTACGACGTTGCGCAATCATAGCCGAAAATGAATTAAATGAAATTCATCAGAGTTTGCAGCATGAAAATACATCCTGGAAGCATTTATTTCGTCCCAAAATTCGAAATGCATTATTGGTCGGTGTTGGGCTCGCAGCAATACAGCAAATAACGGGTATTAATACGATTTTGTACTATGCACCAACCATTTTCCAAATGTCAGGATTTACGGGTGCATCGAGCGCTATTTTTGCAAGCATTGGCGTTGGCATTGTGTTTTTGTTATTTACCATTGTTAGCGTATTGCTAATCGATAGAGTCGGTCGCAAACCCCTTTTATATTTTGGCATTAGTTTGATGGCGATTGCATTACTGGCGATGATGTGGGCATCTAGCTTAAATTCGGCCTTATTAAGCGCTAAGGTAATATTGATGACAGGGATGTTAATTTACGTGATGGGTTTTGCAGTCAGTTTAGGGCCGATTGTGTGGTTAATGATTTCAGAAATTTTCCCAACGCAGGTGCGCGGATTTGGCGCCAGCATTGCCACTTTGTTTAACTGGGCTTTTAATGGATTGGTTGCAATTAGTTTTTTAAGCTTAATTGATT
>MGXX01000030.1:0-2684 GCA_001801515.1 Gammaproteobacteria bacterium RIFCSPHIGHO2_12_FULL_38_11 | reverse complement strand
TCACCATTAACTGTGTCTCGCCCAAAACCCTTGTGGTCGGAACAAAATCCCCTAGATTGGTGGAATGCATTAAACGCTGCAATGCAACAGCTTCACGCAAAATTTCCCAATGAATTAAAAAAAGTAAAAGTTATTGGATTAGCAGGCCAACAACATGGTGCTGTTTTATTAGATGATAAAAATAATGTTTTACGTCCAGCCATTTTATGGAATGATGGTCGATCATCTGAGGAATGTTTGGCATTAATGAATTCAGTTCCCCATGCAATGAAAATTGCTGGCAGTATTATCATGCCTGGATTTACAGCGCCAAAAGCACTGTGGGTTAGAAAACACGAGTTTGATATTTTTAAAAAAATAAATAAAATTTTATTACCTAAGGATTACTTACGATTTTTAATGACCCATGATTTTGCAACCGATATGTCAGACGCATCAGGAACAGGATGGCTTGATATTGAAAAGCGGCAATGGTCTCCCGAATTATTAGCTGCTTGTGATTTATCTGTTAAAAATATGCCACAATTATTTGAAGGCAATGCAATCACTGGGAAAATAAAAAATTCAATTTCTCAGTATTGGGGATTATCGGAAAACGTAAAAATAGTAGCAGGGGCAGGGGATAATGCAGCCAGTGCAATTAGCATGGGATCTGTTAATCCACATACAGCTTATTTGTCGCTTGGCACATCAGCGACTTTTTTTATTGCTTGTGAAAAATATCAACCGAATCCTACCGCTGCCATCCATACTTTTTGTCATGCAGTACCTAATTATTGGCATCATATGGCAGTACATTTAAATGGGGCCAGTACGATCACCTGGATTACGCATTTATTTAATGAAGACATTCCGACATTGTTGTCTGGCCCACGAAATGCTGATCTTATTTTTTTACCCTATTTATCAGGTGAGCGCACACCGCATAATAATCCACACGCCAGCGGTGTTTTTTTTGGATTAAATAATTTAACCACGAAGGCAGATATGACAATGGCGGTTTTAGAAGGAACAGCCTTTGGCATTACACTGGGTTATGAAGCCTTACTGCAAGATCCTAATTTGCAAATAGATGAAATTTCGGTTGTCGGCGGCGGTTCACGACATGACGCATGGGGAATTATGTTTGCCTCAGCATTAAAGCGACCCTTAACCTATCGTAAAGTACGCGAAGTGGGTGCAGCATTTGGTGCTGCAAAATTAGCATGGATGTCGGATTTCCCGTCACGCATCATTGCTGAACCTGAAGTTGAAAAAGTATTGCAACCGAATGAAGATTTAATGTTACAGTATGAAAAAAAATATCGGGAATTTAAAAAGTTGTATCATGATGTTTTTAAGAATTGATTCATGCGTTAGGAACATGTACGAAATAACTTGGACAACTTGGCGACCAAGATGGCGCGAGATTTAAATGTTTCGATTGAGAAAATGTGAAGGAATGCTTATTGCATTTCGAACATTTTCGAATGAGAAACATTTAAAGATCGCGTCATATTGGATGATCAATTGTCCAAGCTATTTCGTACATGTTCCTTAATCAATAAACGTTATAGGATTCAAATTGAACCGTTTTGCAAGCAATTTAATTTGCCGCAAGTTTAAATCGCGCTTTCCACGCAGTATTTCCGATATGACTCCTTGGCTTCCAATTTCTGATAAATCAGCTTGATGCAAATTATGCGCCTCCATTAAATACTTTAATGCATCAATACCTTTTGTATTAACAGGGAAGTGTTCTTTCTCGTAAGCAGAAATTATATTGCTTAGTATGTCAACCAAACCCATTAAATGATTTTTTTCATTATTGCCAACAATAATTAATAATTCATCTAGCTCTAATACCAGTTCATCAAATTCTTTTTTATTTATTTCGTACATGTTCCTTAATCAATAAACGTTATAGGATTCAAATTGAACCGTTTTGCAAGCAATTTAATTTGCCGCAAGTTTAAATCGCGCTTTCCACGCAGTATTTCCGATATGACTCCTTGGCTTCCAATTTCTGATAAATCAGCTTGATGCAAATTATGCGCCTCCATTAAATACTTTAATGCATCAATACCTTTTGTATTAACAGGGAAGTGTTCTTTCTCGTAAGCAGAAATTATATTGCTTAGTATGTCAACCAAACCCATTAAATGATTTTTTTCATTATTGCCAACAATAATTAATAATTCATCTAGCTCTAATACCAGTTCATCAAATTCTTTTTTATTTTTTGGGTATTTTACAAGTGGGGCAATATAATCCCAATGTTTGATTGCATTTGCGAGTTCTTGCTTCATAAATTATCGCTTCCAATTGTTTTTATCATATTCTTTATGCGTTAAAATATGCCGAATATAAATTTTCTTTCTTTGAAAATGAATGGTTGCCATTAACCGCAACCTATTTCCAGCAATGTCAAATACAAATAAGTTACCCACCTTGTCAACACTGTTAAAGGTTTTTTTTAATTCAGAAAAACTATAAAATTCGTTTTTTTTAATCAAACGATACCAACCATCCAATGCACTTGCTGATTCTGGGTATTTCGCTTTTGCCTCCCAAATCCTGCTTTGCGTAATAACATGCATATGCTTCCCTTGTGATTATAATCATACATCTCATTTTGAGATATATCAAGTATTATTTATATGGATTTATATGGCAAAATAGCACGAATAGAGATTTTTACAATA
>MGXX01000029.1:35402-61283 GCA_001801515.1 Gammaproteobacteria bacterium RIFCSPHIGHO2_12_FULL_38_11 | reverse complement strand
GTAATAAAGCGTAAACCAGTCGGTGTTTTTAATCCTTCTTCTTGCGTCACTTTTCCTTTATCGTCAACAGTTCTCTTTTGTGCTACAAGCTTTGCAAAATGATCAGGATTAAAATGCATGTCATTATATGATACAAGTTTGAGAGAAAGTGCCTGTTGGAATTCCTTTTGTAACAGAGCTTTAAAATCAGCTGGGCATGGCATCCAAGTCAACACGGATTCTTTACAGCATGGGCATTTACCAGGCGTTTCTAATTTATTTTTTGCATCTTCTTCGATAAGATGACCGCAGGGTACTGACATCACGGGTTCAAAAAATACAGTTAACAAAACAGGACAGGAGATGCGTTCCACAACGGGAAGGTCATTGCTGGGTGTTGCAGCTTGAACATCGGCGGTACTTTGTCTCATTCGCATTACCCTCATTATGCCTATTTGTATACAAATCATATAGGGTTGGGCTTAAGGAAGTCTTAAACAAAATTATTATTTGTCCTGCGCAAAGCAATTGAGAAAATTGTATTTATTAATACTACGTTAATAAATACATACTATAATTTCCGCTTAAAGTTCATCACTGAGGGCAAATTTATGAGTAGAGAAATTGGACCATGTATTTTTAATGCCGTGCGTAGGCGAACAATCGAGAGAAATGGATAGTGCGTTTTTTTGCTAAAAAAGAAACTGATACCTTAGATCAGCAAGTATGGCAAATACTGGATCGTGAATGGAATAGTGTGTTATCAATCCCTTTCATGAATCAACCACTTGATAACTGCATATTACTGTTTAAAGAAATACTCAAACAATTACCACTTGAGGCACCAGAATATCAAACGGTGCGAAATTCTTTTCAACAAATTATCACATTGAAAGAAGCACTGGGCACCAATAGTGCTACTTATGCAAAGAATCTGATGAAATTAAGTGATGGCAGCTTGCAAGCTGATTTTTTTGAAAATGCTTTAAAAAAAATTGGGGTACCAAAGATTGTAGAAAGAGAATTTGATGCTGGACTTGATCAACTGTATACAATTTTTGATGCATTAGTTGATGCCACGCAAAAAATTATGAATTTAGAAGAATCACACAGCAAAGAAAAAATAAAACAACATTTAGTGGGTGCGTTGGCCATGGGATTATGTGTTGCCACTCGACTTTACCATACAGTGGATAGTGCTATTGGAAAAGCTGCTGCTGAAATTATTTTAAAAAAATACGAAAATAAATTTACACGATTAGATTTAGCAAAATTGATTACAGAATAATAGTGGTGAGCCACAAAAATGCACACTGGAAGCACTAACCTTGGCATCCGAACCTACTCATCAGGATAATGCTGTCGGTATTCGCAGAGCATGTACGTAATTCCCTAACCTTATTTTGGCATTTGATAAATTTAACAAAGTGAGAATAATATGAGACAGGTACAGACAGCACTAGAAAACTTCATCCATCCAATGTCTACAACAACGTTCAATGATCTTGTAGATTCTATTAATGCCCATTTACCAGCGTCAAGTGAAGCAAGCGCCTATGAACAATTAGCTGTTTTCACTGCAAATCAAATTAAAATAATTATGCAGATAATGCGACAAACACCAATAGACATAAAACAATTGCAAGAAAAAATAAAAAAGATAAGTCAAATCGACGCAGAATTAACGAAACACATACTTCAAAATACGTCAGCTTTCCAAAATGATGAAATCATCAACCCTTATTTTCAATATTATTTAACGCAAGTGTCTCGGTTAAATGGTTTTTTGAACCGTGTTGTTGGAATTACTGCCGAATCAACTGATCTAGCTGCGCTACAAACGATCCCTATTATTTCAAATCCCTTTCTTTTGCAAAAAACTAAAGTAACGATGGAGATAAATGTTGGTAGCATTCCCAATACATTTAGAGCGGCTTATGTTTTTAAAAAAGAAGAAACGGGGAAAAATGCAACACAATACTTTTATCATCCAAAAGCCACGCCTAACGGGAAACCCCACCAAGATGAAAAGGCATTTCAAGACGCAAATAAAAAAATTGGTGCTGCAACGCAACTCAGCAATGCGACAAATGTATTCAAGTTTCTTGCTCAACGTTTGCCTGGTGTGCATAGCGGTCAAGAACGTGATGATTATTTCAAGCCTGCTGATGTAAAAGCGCATGAATTGGAACAAAAATTATTTCGCTCTGCTAGAAAAAAAATTGCCAACGGTCTTCAACTGACTGAGGATGAAAAAACAGTTGTTTTTCAGGGAAAATACTATCGTATACAATCCCCTGTTAAATTTATGCGTCAACAAATAGAAGGCACAGTGGTTTCACATGTCAGTCATGCAAGTGAGGTAATTACACTTTCTGGCAGCGTCCCATTGTGCATTAATACTGATCCAGTACATAAACACACATTCACTGGAAACAGCAGCATTAAAGAAAAAATAATATCAACTGCAGGCAGTATCGCTTACAACAGACAGACTGATCCCGCTTTTGGTACTGATGAATATCCAGCAATCAATGTTGTTTTAATTACGCATAATCACCACGATCATATGTGCTGTGAATCTTTAACTGAAGCCTATGCAGAAAATCCCGGAACACTTTTTATTGTTCCAGTGGGAGATAAAAAACATGCTGAAGCTTTTCATCTTAAAAATGTAATTGAATTTGCAAGCTGGGATGATTATGCAGATATAAAATTAACAGATGAAAATGGAAATAAAGCGACATATAGAATTAGTGCATTTCCCGCAAAACATGCTAGCGCTCGAACATTAGCGGATGATACATGTCACTCATTGTATATGGGATACATGATGCAAAATCTAGCACAAAAAGAACTGATTTTATGTACCGGTGATACTGCTGTTTTAGATGATATCCATTTCGATAATCTAGAAAAATATTTATTGGATAATGATTTGACTATTTCTACTGCTGTAATTGCACACGGACCTGATAGACCTCGTAGTCAAATGGTAATCACGCATCAATCTACGGCGGACGCTGTTGCAATGCATGCGAGATTTAATGCGATGAATTTAAAAGTAATGCAAGCAAGGCAAAAAACGCGTGATGATGCACTCATGCTGCTGAATTCAGTTGCTTCTCGCGGCGTTGGTTATCATCAGGGATGTTATCGCTTGGGGTTATTAAGCTTGAGCGACGTCCCTTCAACTTTATTGCGAATGATGTCTGTTTTGGAAAATTTAAAAAATGAATCACTCATTAAACTTGTTGATGATCAAGGTGAAGCAACAACATTATTAACAGAAAATTTGCATTATATTTTCTTGGATGATTTTGAAAAACAAGGATTAATTGACACAATTAAAGCCTATATAAAAACCGGAATTAGAGAAATGAATGCGGGTGATGTAAAAGCATTAATCGAGTCTTATTTAACAATCCCTTCCCCTGGTTTTCGGACTGATTTAAGTCTACAAAAACCAAACGCTGGGTTTCCATTTAACTATGAACAATTAATTGTAAATCGTGACTCACACGATAATTCAAATCATCCTAAACAAGCCTATGAATATTTTGCTCGACATATTTCGCAAGAAGTATATCAGAATTTTATTCATCAAAATGCAACACCTGCTGACATCATTCTTTTTTTCAAAACTGCTTTTGAATCTTATGTTGCAAGAAAAATTGTGCCAGGAGTGGTGAATTCTAAAGTTAAAGCAGCCAATGATTTCTGCAGAGGGTTAAATTCCATTTCACAGGAAATTAGCGCAGAAAATCATGACAGTGCTTGGACAATAAGAAGAATAAAAAGCGATCTTACGCTATTAGCTAAAACTTACTTTACACCAAAAGATGAAAGTATTCGTGATGAAAGTCATTTACACACATTAATTACGATGCTTTCCGGTTTAATTAATGATGTTCCTGGGTTTAGACAACAGTTTTCAACTAGACAATCTTCTTTGCAATTAACGCAGCTTGCAACAGCTGTTTGCAATTAAAATAATGAGGGTTAAGAGTATGAGTCGTAATATAACAGTTCATATCGCAAAGTTTACAAATACATGCGCAATGACTTCCCACATACTCCTTATTTTAGAACAAACTATAAATGATGAAACATTTTATTTTCCAATTGACACATCAATTTCATCAGATGATCCGATTACAAAACCTGCGAAACTAGACTCAGATATTAATAAAAGAAAAGCTTCAAATCCAGAATATAGAGATTACGAATATTGTGTTGGTTTAATTGAACGTGCAAAAATTAAATGTGATA
Source organism: Gammaproteobacteria bacterium RIFCSPHIGHO2_12_FULL_38_11 (assembly GCA_001801515.1). The sequence goes on along the minus strand of MGXX01000029.1, from coordinate 57,032 downwards.
TATTCAAATTTTGCAGTTATATGACAATTTCAATTTACGGAAATATTCATACAATTGCACAAGAGTGTCAACAATATCAAAAAGAAAATCCTTACAACGTGTGTACTCAAAATTGCGCAGATTTATCAGAATGGTTTTTAGAAAAATACGCTAACGTACCAAAATCTCGCAGTTCCGAAGCCTTCCAAGGTTTCGACTGCAGTTTGGTTGCGCTCTGCATTTGTTTACCGCATTTTCTTCAATGCTGCACATTGCCAGGTCGAGTTATGGCTAACACGAAAGCAAGTGTGACAGGAAGATATGATTTTCTGCAAAATAGGGAAGTTTATCCGCTGATTACTGATAGTAATCTGCCATTCGCTACAAAAATGAGCTGATTTTTTTGTAAAAAAATATTTTCGCTAAAGATAAAAAGATCGTAATTGTTCAGCGAATTTAAATTAAAAAGCGCTTGACACGTTTTTTGTTTAATATTTCAAAATAAATTAGCGTTATCATGCCTGATTAGAGAATTAGAATATGCAGCAGTTGAAGGTAAACAAATCTGGGCTGCGAGCATGCAGTCATTATTGTGTGAAATAAATGACGCAGTTAATAATACAAACGTCGGTGCATTAACCAAAACGCTTTGCATTGAGTATGAAAAAAAATACGATGACATTATTGCAGCTGGCGAAAAAGAATGTCCTTTGTCTGAGCCAGTAATAATTAACGGCAAAAAAAGGAAAGGCAGAATAAAAAAATCAAAATCAAGAAATTTACTTGAGCGACTTCGAGATTTCAAAGAAGACACGCTGCGATTTATGCATGACCCGCTTGTGCCATTTACAAACAACGCAGGTGAAAATGATTTACGGATGACAAAGGTACAACAAAAAATATCAGGCTGTTTTCGCTCAATGGAAGGTGCTTATATGTTTTGCAGAATACGAAGTTATATTTTAACATGTCAAAAACACGACCTTAAAATAACAGATGCTTTAGATCTATTATTTCAGGGAAAAATGCCAGATTTTATAAATGTGTTGCTAAATTAGACTGGGATTGGCTGAATAGTTACCAAAAATGTAATATTAGTTGCAGCCCAGTTGCAGCAAACAGTGTTAGCCAGATTGCCCATTTACTTCCGTGCAGCATTTTATATGTTTGTGATAAAGTAGCTTTAATTGCAAGAGGGTTTTCAATATTATTTTTTCTATTCATTTCTATTCATTTCTATTCATTTCTATTTTTCTCCTGATGTAAAAACATTAAATTCATACTGTTTTGCATAGATTAATACTCACTTTAAGTTTTTCATTAAATCAACTTTTCGTATTCTGCAGTAAAGATAGATTGCAAAAGAAGGTATAGCAGGAATCAACGCGTAAATGAATCTTATCCCGCTTGGCATGCTAGAAAGAATCATGGTTATTGTCAGAATAAAACCCAAACTGATTATGCCCCACGATTTTTTGCTGATTACGCCGATGATAGAAATAGCAGTCCATAGTGTGATCGCGATGCAAGTTGGTAACGGATGCGCTCCAATTATCTGGATAAATGAAAATGATGGAAAATCATGCATCGGAACAAATAGCGTGATATTAAGTATTATCGATAAAGTAATAATTAAATATACAATTATTTTATATTGATACGGCAGTGGTTTTTTATTGGTTATATTTGGGTGCGTGATGCTTGCCTGATTTTGATTTTTTGCCTGCCCTAATTGATTCCAAATACTATTCTCCTCTATTTTCAAAACTTTTAATATAAAATAAGTGATTGGAATCCACGCTATTGGCAATAACAAATAGTCAATATTTACACCACCGCTGTAATTAATCGGTAATGATATTACATAGATTATTAGAAGACCCCAAAAACCCCATTTTTGGTAATAACGCAATGCGATTAAACAAAAAATAAAACCAATTTGTGTCAGCATTAATGAATCAACACCAGTTGAAAACTTTGGATCTTTAAAAAGTATGACTAAGTTGATAAACAACGCTAACCACAGCCACATTTGTAATGCGAATGGAAATCTTTTTTTTGTTACTATTGTTTTTTTGTCTTCATTGATTGCCGGTGTTGTATTCATCGTTTCTTCCTCTAACCTATTGATTTGTTTGGTACTAACGAATTGATCAAATAATGACACAATAACCTTAAGAAAATATGAAAGGATCGGCATATTTTTCAATAAACAAAATGAAGATATGTAAATTAATTTTTGCTAGAATGGTTGATTCGTGCTCAGTGGCAAAATTTTCGGAGAATATGGCATATGCAATCCATTTTAAGTCAGTTATTTCAGTCCCCTTTTTTTAGTGCCATATCGTTGGCTTGTGTGCTGCTTTTCCTTTATTCCACTTATGCAACCTATGTTATTTTTTTCAAGTCAGTGAAAACAGATCGTCAAATTAAAACACTTGGAAAAACATCCTCTATTTGGCATTTGCACGATATTAATTTGCGTGTTAAAACTGTTTTCCAAACCTTGCAGACAGCATGTCAACAAGATAAACCCGCTTTGTTAAGTGATATTATGACGCAACATTTGTTTGCGCATTATGAATTAACGCTGCAAAATTTGGATGATCAAAATATTAAAGAAGTGATTAAACACGTTAAATTACACTCTTTTTCTGTGGTGAGTGTGCAAAAAAATGAAAGTGATATTGATGATGTTTTGTGGGTATATATGTATTTTTCAAAAACGGATTTCGAAATTAATCGCGAAGATGAGTCTGTTGTTGAAGGTCATCCTGGTCTTGCAATACATTATAAACAATTATGGAAATTCGAATTGGAAAATAATCAATGGAAATTAGCATTGATTCGAGAAAATGTTCACTTGGCGGATATTGAGGCCTTGACTTCGGAGTTTTCGAAGTAATTGCCGCTGACTTATGCGTATAATTTAATCAACCCCGAGATTGAGGTAGTAATGAAAAAATTTTTATCAGCAGGCTTAACTTTAGTTTTATCTTTTGCAACTCTATCTGCGGTTGCAGCCCCTTTACACTGGATATCACTATCGAGCAATGTTTCTGGCGGTGTCAACATGGACTGTACAGGAGTGGACGGCGGAACCGGATCACCTATGTTCATTACCAGCACCCCAACAGTATCTTGGTGGGGCGGCATTACGAGTCATTTTCAAAGTACATTTCTGAAGTGTAAATTTGTTTTACCCAACACGACCACACAGGTTGGATCGATGACACTACGCGTATGGACGGTTCCAAATCTACCAGGAGCACTTAGCGCAACAATTTACAATCCCATAAGCAACAGTGGTTATGCGCTTGTCGTTAAAAGTTCACATCCATTACCTCCACCAGGACATCAACCTTCATTTTATGATTACACAGTAACAATGAACGCACTTGGTCAAAAATAATGGCTGTTGAAGATTGATTGACAAGTTTTTTGTGTTGAATTAACCAGGAGTTTTTATATGAAGGGATTCATCAAGTTTTCATCTATGGTTGTTGCTGTGAGTTTTCTTGGAGGCTGTGCTTCCCCTGACATGTATAAAACTCCTATATAAAACTCCTAACACGACCACTACTCAGGGAACAACCGTTAAGGGATATTCTTTGAGGAAAGGCAGTTTTTTATCAGCAGATTGGATCAATGCTCACGTTATCTCTCTTGATAATAAATCGATTTCATACCCGTTTTTTTCCGACGGCTATTCCAGCTATAAAATTCCAGTCACGCCAAATCAACTGCATCATTTTACAATCACTAGCCAGTTTAATCAGGGCTTTTCTTCTTCTGGTCCTTATGGCGCAACCGGTACCGTTACAGCAACGCTTGCAGCAGGACAACAATATGCTATTAAAGCCGTCGTTAATAACGGCAAAGTGAATATGTGGATTCAATCAAGAAATGGCAAGAAAGCAAGTTCAGTTGCGTCAGCGCCTTATCAAATTTTACCGAAGGATCAAACGATTATTATCTCTAATTGATTTTCGAGTGATAATATCGAAGCATTAAGGCATTATTTGACAGATTGAGCACAGGCATAGACGCTGCAATTTATTTAAATAACCAACAAACTATCGCGTCACAAAACCAACCCCCTTTTTCAAGGAGGTAGTCACGGGCGTCAAAAACATTGCTTAAGTAAGGTGATTGCTTAATTTGTTACTAAAACCTAGATTTTTTCTTTGGAGATTAATTTTGCAGGAACAGGTTCTTGTGTTGAACAAGCAGGGCCTGAGCATGCGCAAATTATTCCAGCACCGCCTCCAGCTTTATCGATACTGCCAGAGTATGTGATTGTTGCCTGAGATCCTGCGGCGTCATCCAATGTTAACTTCCGGCATTTTAAATTAAAAATCCAACCGGTGTTGTCACCCATACGCAAGAATACTCGGTCTGATTTTTCATTAGGAATAAATGGTTTTGTTACTGGAGTAGCAGAAATTGAAAAAAGGTCAATGTACTGCTGTTCAGAGAGTGGTAATAAAGCAAACATCTGATTTGTTGGATAGTCAATAATACTCGCAGTAGATGATGCTGTAACAGAAAATACGTTACCACTAGATTGTTGATTAATATTTTTTGCATAAGAACTTGCGCAAAGCATGAATGTCACTGCAGATAAACAAACTAATAATTTTTTCATGATTGTCAGCGCCTCTTAAAAAATTAAATTGAATTCTTAGAAGTGTAATCTTAATTAAAGAAAAATAAAGTATATTTTCTGTACAGGTAATGTATAACGAAAAATATCCAGACGAAACGTACATTGGAAAATACAAAAATCATAAAAACACCTTTAAAAAAGCAAAAAAGTATCGTAACGCGTATTTGAATTGACACTAAATAAAATGCCTATAGACTTCAAATCGACGTGATCTATCATGTTATTTAAAACTAAATGGGGTAATTCAAATGAAAAAAGCAGTTGTAAGTTTAGTCGGTGCAATAGCGTTGACAACAATTGGCATGGCTGCCGTATTCACCAATAGCATGGCTGCTTCAAATCAATCATTTTCAAACAACACAGCGAAAGGAATTTTTATTAGCGGTAATCTCGGTTATTCCAAAGTCGGTGATTCAGAACCGGGTTTAAGTAATACTGGTTTTGCGTGGAATGGAAATTTAGGCTATCAATTTAATAAATATATTGCGCTTGAAACGGGATACACACAATTTCCGAATTTGAAATTCACTTTCAATTCATCCGGGGGCAATATATCCGAAACAACAAAAATTTATGGTATTGATTTATTGGTAAAAGGTATTTTACCAATAAACAATAAATTCAGTTTGTTTGCAAAGGCAGGCGCTATGTATTTTCATACTGCTAGTACAGCGATTACAACAGGTGTTTACTACCTCAATAGGAGTGATTATAACGGCACAACAAGCACATATCGTCCTGAAGTTGGTTTAGGTGCTGCCTATAATCTAACGAAAAATGTTGCCTTATCGTTACAGGGTATTACTGCATTAGATGGCTCAAATTCAACTTACACGGGTTACACCGGCTTAAGTTATAAATTCAATATGTAATAATTATAAATAGCATTGCAAATATTTTATGTTTGCAATGCTTTCCTTTTTTCCTCATGAATTTATTGACGTTTCTTCATTGCGTTAAGAACAGATGGGCGTTTAAAGAATTTTTGTATATCTTCATATGCATTAGGCCCATTAGCATCTGGTCCAGCAATGACTTCATAGTCACACAATTCGCCATTAGCGTCTTTTAAATTTTCCGGAGCACCATTTTATTACGATAGTGGTTATGGGCTTCAATGCGAATGCACAGGCTCTGCGTGTTCAACAGAAGAACCTGTTAATGCAGTATTAGCAAACTGATTTTTCGCAACTAAAATTTTAGCGGTGCAAATTCAATAATACTAGCACCGTGGAAAAACAGCATATCAGATTTTTTTTGAAAAATTTCATTTTTGTTATTTTCCAGTAATGATGATTGATTTCGCATAATATTTTCTCGCAATGAATTAATGATATTTTCAACTTTACAAAAAGTATCGGAGATATGAGTGGAAGCGGAAGCGCCAGCGGCCGCGTGACTTGAACAATCAATACTGTTTATTCAAGTCACGCGGCCGCTGGCGCTTCCGCTTCCATTCACTCAATCAGCTGTTAAGTAACATTGAGAATAGCGTGAATTTGTTCGAATAATATACACCGCATACAAGATTATCAACGCAACTTGTTCAAAAAATAAAATTAATTTCCCCTTAAGGAATAATTCTTAAGAAATTCTTCTCGTAATTCAATTGCTTGAAAAACACAGTCTGAAATGGACAGATAAATTGGTTGTACTTATTTTTTAAGTTGATAGAATTTTGAACACATTAATTTAAACAGGGCAAACCCAATGTTAATATTTATTTCTTTTCTTTTGATGTTTTTTCTTCTTTTTATTTTCACGCTTTTTTTCACCGTTCAACAACAAACGATAGCGATTATTGAACGATTTGGAAAATATTCACGTGCATCAAGCCCTGGTTTACATATTAAATTGCCACTCATTGAAAGTGTTGCCGCGCGCATTAATATGCGAATACAGCAATTAGATGTTGTTGTTGAGACGAAAACAAAAGATAACGTGTTTGTCAAAATTGCAGTTTCAGCGCAATTTCAAGTGTTGCAAGATAAAATTTTCGAAGCGCATTATAAATTAGAAGATCCTAATCAACAAATCCGTTCTTTTATTTTTGACTCTGTTCGCGCACGCGTGCCTAAAATGCTTTTAGATGATGTGTTTGAGAAAAAAGAAGAAATTGCTGATTGCGTCAAAACAGAATTAAGCGAAATCATGGCGAATTTTGGTTACGGCATTGTGAATACATTGGTAACGGACATTGACCCTGATGCAAAAGTAAAAGCAGCGATGAATGAAATTAATGAAGCACAACGTTTACGTGTTGCTGCACAAGAACGCGGTGAAGCAGAAAAAATATTAAAAGTGAAAAAAGCAGAAGCGGATGCAGAAAGTACTGCATTGCAAGGTAAAGGGTTAGCAAATCAACGTAGCGCTATTATTAATGGCTTGCGTGAATCTATCGCTGCCTTTCAACAATCGATACAAAGTGCCAGTGAAATTGATGTGATGAGTATTGTTTTATTGACGCAATATTTTGACACGATTAAAGAATTGGGTGCGTCCGGTAATTCAAATACTATTTTAATGCCGCATTCACCAAGCAGTGTTAATGATTTTATGAGTCAAATTCGAGATTCATTTATTGTTGGCAATCAAGTGAAGGCTGCGCAAGAAACAGAAAAGGTTGATAAAAGTAATTAGTGATAAAAGAGAGGATTAGATTATGAGGTTTGTGACTACAGCTATAGCTTTATTTTTATTATTACCAAGTTTTGCATTCGCTCAGGGAAAAGTGCTGCCAGAAGTTAAATTGACTATTAATACACAAATTTCTGGCCCTACTGACGGCGTCAGTTTTTTTGGTGGAAATCCTAATATGTTTGATCCTAATGCGCCGTTTACTGGTGGCTTGCTACCAAATGACAGCATATGGACATTTTTACATGGTGTAAACGACGGCCCATCATTGCAAGACCAGCTAGTCAGTGAAACTGTTGTTGATATTTTTTATGGTAACTGGAGCGAAGAATCAACTTTTTGCGAACTTAAATTAGATTTGAATTCTGACACATCCAAGCTTATCTCTGCTGAATTCATAAAAAATATTCCCTACACGCCGGGTTCAAAACCTATTACGTGTAGCTTGCAAACAGCGGGACAAAACGTGACTTTAACCATAGCAAATTAAGAGGATAAAAATGAAAAATTTTCTGTTAATGTTATTGCGTTGTCTATGTATCACAATCATTCCTATGGCGTCATATGCATCAACTGCGCAAATTAATGGTTCTAAACTTAACGTTGTTGTTAATGATCAAGCCACTGTGGATATAATTCCAGATGGTGATCCAGGTGGCATAGACTTTGAGCAATATCACTTTTCACCTGCACCAACAAACCAAACATTGCCTTCATCAGCAGGTATGGATCATCAATATTTAAATTCAATCAGTGGGTATTGGCAAGGTAATGTTTACCACGCCAGAATATACCTTTTTAGCGCAACTAATTATAAGATTTGTACTATAGATGCGATTAAAACCGCTGAAAATTCGCCGATTACTGTTACTTACACAAATTCTGGTTGGGCCCCAAGAACACAAATGAAGTGTGTTTTTTCGATCTCGGGTAATACGATTACTGCGAATGTAATTAATGCGTCATAAATGCTGATTAGAATACACAAAATTAAATAATTTTTGACATCAATTGTACTTGGAAAAAACAATGAAAAAATTAATCATGACTATTGCGCTTGTTTCAAGTGTTTCATTATTGTCAGGCTGTGCGTCAATCGTTGACGGCACATCACAGAAAGTGGCAGTACAAACACCGCCTGTGAACGGTGCGCAATGCGTATTAGAAAATAATAAAGGAAAGTGGATTGTGAATGGCACCCCAGGTTCTGTTACTGTGCATCGAAGCGAGCAAGCGATGGCGGTCACCTGTCAAAAAAGAGGTTATCTGAAGGATGTGAAAACCTTTGAATCTAGGACAAAACCGATGTTGGCGGGCAATATTATATTTGGTGGACTTATTGGTGGTGCGATTGATGCCGGTGATGGTGCTGCTTATCGATATCCCGCTCTTATGCAAGTGCCGCTAAAAAGAAATTAAGATTATTTTGAGTTAAGTCCTATTCGATCCTTTTCAACAAACGCCTGAATCTGCTTTGTGATTTGTCGGATGCATTCTTTGCCAGATTTTGTCTTCAGACTAGCTTTATTTTCATCGTAAACACACATCAGGACTTGTAATTGATTCCAAAAATCGATTTGTGATTGCATTTCCATCTGACATTTCCTTTCCTTTTTTGCAAAGGCGGAAGTCTATCAGATATTAGCGCTTAACCGAATGCCATTGCTTCCTATAGGACCCCTCACACGGGGCGATGCAGCCATTCATTCTTTACTAGGATCCGCCAAGATTGCCAAATAAATCACGATTAAAATCGATATAATATTTGCCAGAAAAGATAACGCTATGTATTGCTTTGGCATTACCCAGTAAACAAAAGTCATTGTTAAAGGCCAAAAAGTTAAATAAAGTAAAAAACGTTTAATACCATAACTCTTGCTCCGAAATAATGCGTATAGCTTATGAGTTTCCTTGCTATAAAAGCGATGCAATCCCCATAACACCAACATAGTTCCAGGAATAACAATCCAAAACGGCGAAATACCAAATCCATCATAAAATTCGGTAATATCGCCGTCGATAAATGCTCTATTGGGCAGATATGTAAACATCTCCATGACATTGATTGCACCGAGCCAGAAGAAGAATATTGTCGCAAAGCAGCGAGACTTAACCCACTTTCGACCAAGAAAAAACAATGCTAAAAAAAACAAGATGGTCGTCATTGTGATATTAGAGTTTTCTATTTTTAATAAAGGGAATAAAAATAAATGCGAAAGGTCCTATAATAAGACCAATAATAAACCATACGCCAGTATTAGCGTCTCGTTTTTCAGCTACTGATCGCATAAAAATAGCACATCCGATTTCAATTATTAACAAGACAATAAATATTGCTATCATTAGAATCCCTATTATAGTCAGTTTGTTTGTTTTAGTTTACATGACTATTCGTGTTTACGCAGCGTTAATTACGAGCGCCATTAAACATTTTCCCACGGCGGATCTTTGAAAAATTCAATTGGGTTGGTAACGCGAATTCCATTTTGTTCAAATGGTCGCTCTAATTTTCCAACAATTTGCACGGTTTGTTTTGGTTTCAATAATTGTTGATAATATTTTAATGCAGAAGATATTTCGCTGTCCTTCAATTTTACTTCAATTAAATCTATTACTTTTCCGTCAATCACCGTGACAAAATCAACTTCTCTGTCATCACGATCGCGAATGTAATGCAAACTACAACGTTCACCAAAATAATCTTCTCTAAATTGTAATCGTTTTAATAAATGCGTTGCAACCAAGTTTTCTAATCGTACTGCGGGATCATTTTCACAATCCGCATTATCATAAAAATATACTTTGATAGGTTTTTGAATACCACGGGGAACATTTTTAGTGAGCGGATAAATTGGAAATAATAAATATAGGCGTTCTAATAAACTCAACCATGATTTCGCTGTTTTCGGTGCAATTTCTAAATCACGCGCTAAATTCGCAAATGAAATCATACCGCTCACACGCTCACGCAATGCATCAACAAATAACGGCAGCAACTGAATTTCTCGAATATTCGCAAGATCTCGTACATCTTCACGAATTACTTTCAAAAAACGCTCAACGCGCCAGCGATTTGCTTCACGTTTATCTGCATTAATAAATGGCTCAGGAAAACCACCCACAGTCATAAGACGTTCATATGCTTCTGTTTGAGAAATTTTTGCAGGATGTTCGTCCAACGTAAATGGATGCAGACGCCAATAATGATATCGTCCCATTAATGAATCCCCACCACGTCGATATACATCTAATCGTGCAGAACCTGTCACTAAATATTGTTGATGTTCGGGTTTAGTATCATAAACACCTTTAATCCACCGCTTCCATCGAGGATATTTATGCAATTCGTCGAATACAATCAATTGATCGTCTTGCGGCCACTGATGCTTTAAAATAATTTTTCGGTCGCTGTCTAAATCCAAATTTAAATACCGATTTTCTTTATAATCACGGCATATACTTTTGCTTAATATGGTTTTTCCCACTTGACGCGGTCCACCAATAAAAACCATTTTCTTTTTTAGATCTTGGAGAATAAAAGGCGCAATATAACGTTTCATGATCAATCAACCAGTTATGATTTTTATGGTTTTACGGCAGAAATGACCTATAGTCACAATCTGCCTCGGCAAATTGGTAGTATAGGTCATTTCTGCCGTGAGAGCAACACACATCACAGGTAAAAATAGAATGGGTTATCGTGATAACAATGCAACCACCGCCAACAATACCATTAATAAATCTTCAACCAATGTGATAATCGATAATGGCACTTTCAAAATCGTTCCCAAACAGGCGCAGGTGAATTTTTGTTTTTTGAGCAGGCTATTGATGACGCCCATACTTGAAAAACTCATGATGATAATCGTCAGCCATTGTGTCGCTGTTGGCATCCATTCTCCAAGGTATAAAATACCAAGCGCTAATTCTAAAAATGGATAAATAAATCCATATGAATATACCTTTTTTGCAAGTAAATCATATGTAGCATATCCAGTTGCAAAGCCTTTGATGTCTAATAATTTAAATGCGGAAAATACAAGAAAAAAACCAGCCATAAATTGATTCATCAATCCTGACCAATTCATATTTTCGTTCTGAAAATTATTAATCGCGCTTACACCAAAAATATAGGCAGCAATTAAAAAAATAGGGTAATAAGCACGCACTCCAGTTTTATGTTTTTCATCCTGCATTTTAACATCCCAACCTGTTAACATTATCTCAAACCATCTATGCGCAATCATGAGGTGAATATCTAAGCTTATAACAATTTTAGCGCATTTTCCGGTGGTCTGCCAATTACTGCCTTTTCACCATCAGTAATAATGGGGCGCTCAATCAGAATCGGATTTTCCACCATCGCATTAATTAATTCAGCATCGGTTGATGTTTTGGATAACCCAAGCTTTGAAAAACATTCCTCTTTAATACGAATCATCTCAATTGGTTTCAGCTGCAATTGTTTTAAAAGAGTTTTAATTTGTGATTTATTTAGTGGTAGTTTTAAATATTCCACAATTTCTAAAGCACAATTTTTTTCTTGCAGTAATGCGAGTGCTTCACGCGATTTTGAACAGCGTGGATTGTGATAAATGGTGATTTTTTTCATCTTGTTTATTCCTAATCTAGAGCATCATATTCGCAGTTTGTTATTTATGCGCTGTTTTTGCTAAATGCCCTACGTCGACACGAACAAAAATGGAATCACTTACGACTGTCAATGTATCACCCGCATACACTTCACATAGTACGCGCGTCTTACGTGAAACCTCACCTTCAACGTGAGCTTTGAGTATTAATGGCACACCCATTGGTGTTGGCCTAACATATTTCAAACCGAGTGATCCAGTCACACAATCGATTCGTGGCAATGATCCTGCTTCTCTATTTTCAGCGCGATAATGATATGCCATGGCAGTCCAATTGCTATGGCAATCAACAAGACAAGCGATTAATCCACCATAAACCAAGTGCGGCCAACCGATATAGCGTGCATCTGGTGTGTGCGTCATGATGACGTGCACATTGTCCGTATCCCAATAACTTTTAATTTGCAAACCATCTGCATTTTTATGACCACAGCCAAAACATACGCCATCCGGTGCTGCAGCTTCTTGCATGGAAATATTTTTTATAGTGGGTAAGTTATTTTGCATATCACCCTACTTCTTTCTTAGCTTGATCCCAGAATTGCATTAACTCATCGAACGACATGTCATTAAGCGTTTCCAATTCCTTTTCTTGCGCCAGGAATTTTACTTGATTAAAGCGACGTTCAAATTTATTCACGCTATTTTCAAGCGTTGTTTTTGGATCAAACTGACAAAAAACAGTGAGCGAAAATACGGCGTGCAATAGATCACCAATTTCCTCTTGTAATTTTGACTTATCTGAATCGTGATTATTTAAATGTTCATCAATTTCATCACACTTGCTTTTTATCTGAGACATAATTTGATGCGGATTTTCCCATTTAAAGCCATAATCAGATGCTTCAATTTCTAATTGTTTTAATTTTTCTAATATATTCATATTAATTACCGTTTAAAAATCCAAAATAATACACTAATCACGATGCTAATAATGATGCATGTTGTAATTGGAAAATAAAAAGAAAAACTTTGTTTTTTAATGATAATATCGCCCGGCAGGTTTCCAATGTTTAATTTTTTAATTAATGGCCAAGCAATGCCAATTAAAATGCAGATGATGCCAAGAATAATTAGTAAACGTTGCATTGCTATCGCCTCAGTATATTAAGATAGGATCCACTCACCCTTTTCTTTTATGGCGTCATGCATTGCATCGGGCGCCAAGTCTAAATCTTCTGATCACGTTACAACGCCGTGATCTACATACACTGTTTCAAAATACGGTTTATCTTGAAGCATTTGAAAAATACTTCGTTTTAAACTCGACGGCATAAAACGCACCTTTCCTTCTAGACCGTTGGCGAATTTAACATGCAGTGTAAAATTTTTTTCTGGTTTTACAAAAACAACATCCCAATACATAAATTATTACCTCAAACTTTAGACGGCAGTTTACCATTTATAATTGACTTTTTCCTTACTGAAATCTCCGCTCGATCCGTTTTATAACACACAAAATGTGGGTCAGGAAACGTCTAGAACATAATTGCAATATGACATTGAAGAGCTTGAAACGTGCAGCAACTGCAATGAACAGTCGAGTTGAAATTAAATTTTATCTTAATAAGTAACTTACTCACATATCCACACGAAGCGTAGCCCATTGCACGCGCTGCTTTTAAACCTGTATTGGTTCGCTCTTTGATGAGGTCGCGTTCAAATTCCGCTAACGCACTGAAAATATGAAAGATTAGCTTGCCGCCACTGGTGGTTATGTCGATGTTTTCTTGCAAACTTTTGAACCCAATATAGGCTGAATTTTTTATTTTTTACTCATGTGCAACATCCTTGAAAATTTTGATCGCGATTATACAGCTTGCTCCAATGCAATGACATTAGAATTTTCAACGAGATTTCCAATTAAGCGTGCCCATTGATTCAGTGCGTCCTTGCGTTTAGGCATCATTTCATTTTTATTATAAGTCGCCATGATTCGAGGCATTTTGTGACCTAAGCATTTTTCAATAACGACAGGATCAACGCGTAACGTTTCGCCTAAATGTGTTGCAAAACTTCTGCGGCCATCGTGCGCTGTCCAACGTGGAATGCCAACCCGTTTTTGTATTCGCGCAATCGCTCTTGCAAGCGCATGCTCACTTAATGTTTTATTATTATCAGTGCCGCAAATAACAAAGCGAGAATTGCTTGTTTGTTTTAATTCAATGAGCAGTTCTTTAACTTGCGCGCTTAAATGTATTTTGTGAATTAATCCGCCTTTTGAATTTTCAGCTGGCACAGTCCATAAGGAATTATCAAAATCAAATTCTTTCCAGGTTGCTAGCCGAAGCTCGGATGTGCGAACGCCGGTCAGTAAAATAATTTTAATCGCAATTTTTGTTTGTGGTGACATCTGACATTCATCAGTATCGAGAAATAACCATATTTTTTTAATTTCATTTAAACTTAAAACACGTTCGCGCGGTTTTTCTATGCCGCCAATATCACGAGAGCGAATGGTGCCTGCAGGATTATGCGTTAAATTACCGCGACTGACGCCGTAATTAAAAGCTTGTTTGATGGTGCTTAACACTCTGTTTGCGTGAATGCGTGCGTCACGTGATACAATCTTATCGAGCGCTGTAACGATATCAATTGTCTGTATTTTTTCTAATGCAAAGTTACCAAGAGAAGGAATGATATTGGCATCGATTTGCTGTTTAATTTGTAATGGTTTTTTACGATGCTTTTCTGCGTAACCAGAATACCAATCGAGTATTAATTTTTTGACGGTGTTATTTTCTTTTTGCGCTTGTTGTCGTATTACTGTTTTCGGCGTTAGTCCCTCTTTGCGTTGTTCGCTTAATTCAATAAAACGTTTTTTAGCATTAGCCAAGCTCATATTAGGATAATGCCCGAGTGTTATTTTGTCGGTCTTGCCGTTAATTTTGTAGCGATAAATCCAGGTTTTTACGCTAGTAGGGGATACGCGAATACCAAACCCACCACCTTCATATTCTTTAAAACGTTTGTCTGTAGGCTTTAATGCCTTGATATACGTATCTGTAAAATTGCTCATACTTTTTCTTCCTGAAAGAGAAGGTGATGAAAGTGATAAAAGTGGCAATGCAAAAAGAATTTATTTTTTATTCTGCTTGATTCTGCCGGGGTACACTTCTGGGTACACTTAATCGTGTTCTTGTTTGATATTAAGTGATACTGAGTGAACAGATGATATTCATGAAAACGCTTAATTACAAGCATTAAATACATTAACGTGAAATTGATTGATACTGTTTGATATCGATGTGAAATAGATTCGTAATCAGGAGGTCGTCCGTTCGATTCGGATCTTCGGCAGTTTAAAAAATATTTATTTTTTTGGACCTTGTGCCTCAGCGGCTTTGCTGAGCGCATGTTGTTGAGGTGCAGCGTTGATTGCCTTGCTAACAGTGCGAACTTTTTCATCAATACTCATTGCTAAAAATTCTTTATCAAATTTAATACCGTAATCTTGCAGTGCTTTTTTGGTATCTGTGCCTGAATGTCCGCCAAAAAATCCTTTATTGTTTTCTCCTAACGCATGTCGCATAATGCATTCAAAAGAGATGCTGGCCAGATCCTTGCCATGCCAAAATGATCCTGACTTTGGTGGATGTTCAGAAAAAATTTTTTTCACAGCAATATTATCATTGACCGTTGTATCAATTGTGTTTTTTCGAAACTGACCAAGTGTAAAACCAACGATAGGCGATGATTGTTGATCGTCAAGCTTAGTCACCTGTGATTTTTTTTCTTCCAGTTGTTTTAAAATGTCAAGTGTTTGTGGATCAGACGGAAGAGACTGAAATATTTCAATGACTTTATTAATACTGTCTTGATCAAATGAAGACGCGATGATTTGTGTTGCACGTTCATGGATTTTCTCAATAATAATAGAGGGGACTGGCATTCCCAATAATTTAAGATCCATCATTAATTTTGTAAAATAAGATAAAAATTGCTGATCCCAATTAAATTGAGTCACCATTGCTAATATGGAATCAAAAGATGAAATAGCGATTGCTTTTGTTTTTTCTGAAAAATAATCACTCACTTGTTGAATATCAACTATACATCTATTAAAAATTGCGTAAGAAATTCTCGGGAGATCGTTTTGAATATCGGCAAACATTTTTTTCAGAAAAACAGTGACTACTGCATCTTTTTCATCTTGTGTATTGAGTAATTTTAATATGCCATTTTTTTGATCGATATCATTACCGCCATTTCTGGTCTGTAATTCTGTTGTATATGCCACCAATTCATCACACGACGGCAAATCCATTTTTAAATAACGACGTATCGCTACACGATCTACGAATGCATCAAAATTTTCCGGGGGATATTTTTCTAATCGTTGTAATTTATCTTTGAAAACCTGGTGAATTTCTGCATCCTGAATCAATTCAGAATAGAGTTCATCAAATTTTTGAAAATTATAATCATGAGATTCATGATATAACGTTGAAAGATTCCATAAAAAATCAGCGTAATCTTTTTTATACACATCCTGTACGCCAAAGATATGCATCATCATGCGAAATTCTTTTGCTAGGGTTAATCGGCGATTAGGATCGTTGATTATAACCATTGGCAAGCTCAATTCATTTTGAATAAACTCTAATGTCTGTTCTTTGAGGCGATTTTCAAGATTATTCATGCCGAGTTTTTTGGCGAGCACAAAAAATAAAATAATATCAGGCGAATAATGATTAGGGTCTTTGTCTTCCATATTTGCGATTGCTTGTGCTGCATCCGAAAAAGATGGCAATGTCTTTGATTTTAAAAAATAGGAAACACCATGAGTGCCAAATCCAGAGAAAATTGCCTCCATTGCAAAATCGGATGATCGCAAAGCAGTTTCGATTATCATTTCAATAGATTGTCGATATGTGTGAAAAATATCTGGGTGCTTGAGTAACGCAGGAAGTGTTGCATGCAAAAGCGCTAAATCAAAATCATCCTCACTATAGATTGAGAGCTGATCTTCCAATTTTTTTCTATCTTCTGTTAAAACTTTTGCGCGTCTCTCCTCAATTTCCTTGGAAACGCGCTCTTTTAATTCAGGTGGATAATTACTATCGGCTGATTGCGGGCGTCCAAACTCATTAACTTGTTGCATCCCTTCGTACATGCAATAAATTTTTAAATCATCAATGCTGCAACTACAAAGACCTGTGTCATGTTCTTTTAATAGATCATTGCGCATGGTGATTTCTGCAAGATCTCCCCACATTTTTACAATATTATCTTCAGAAAACGTTTCGGCCGATTCGAGTTCAATGTGATTATGCGCACCTGAATATTTAATAATGGGTAAAGTATCATTTGTGCCATGTAATGCCAAAAATCGCGCTTCGCCATCTTCTGGCCACTGTTTTAAAAATTCTTGTTTAGTTTGGTGATATTGTGTTTTGTATTCATGCTGTAGGAAAATGGCATTTAATTTCCCCATGATTTCGCAACAGGAAAGTTTGTTAACACCAACAGAGCCATTTTCTTCAACGCGTGTATCGCTGCTATAATAAATTGCATCATAATGGTCAACGTGATAAGTAATTTCATTGTGTGAAAAACCACGTTTATATGCAGTAAATCCACCTTTTTGTTGCTGAAAATGCAATTTTTTCAATGCGTCTGATTTTTCGCTTTCAGTTTGCCGCTTTGCTAATTTTTTTCCGACACCAGTTCCCGCATCACCGCCATGTACTTTTTCAATTTGAGCAAGTGTGGGGTCTAATACTAAAAACCCTGCGCGTGCATAGGTGACTGTACCATGACCTAGCATCGTCACTGAACGCGAAGGATTACCTGATTTTTCCACTCTGTTGTCTTTTTTGCTTTGCGTGGGAATGCCGGTTGCGCGAAATGTTTTGCGTAATTCTAATGCGGTCAATGATTCATCGTGTTTCTTAGCTCGACATGATGAGAAGATAATACCACGCGCAAATATTTTTCCTTCTCGCAATGCGGCACGTAAATTTTCAGAAGATAATTCTGAGCCTGATAAATACGGTTTTTCATCAGTTAAAAAAGATAGTGTTTTTAATTTTTCTACCGAGAATAAATTACCGCCTAGTTGACTCATAAGCGTGGTGGTTTTTCTAATGTCTTGTTGTATTTTTTGTAAACCTTCTGTGCATTCATATTCTGTTTTTTTTGTCGGATTTAACCGACGATACGTATCCCCCTCATCCTCAATTAAACCACGCGCTTCAGTAATCAATATCGCCATTTCTTTAAAGGCTTCTGGTTTTGTTTTAGCAATATCTTTGTGAAAATCCAAATAACTGGCATCAAAAGCAGGACGCGCGCGAATAATATCTAAACAGTCTGCATCATGAATAATTTTTTGATAAATATTTTTTTTGTCAGGTGATTTTTCTGCTTCTACAGCACGCCAAATAATTTCACCATTTTCATTTTCACTGATTTTTTGATAAGGCGCAAACGTGCTTTTATAATCTTTGTTTGCAGTGGCTTCTGCGATCATCACCGCTTTTTCTTTTGAAACATTTAATGCGCACGTCAAATAAACATACAACAAGGTTGCACTTTCATTATCCCAACGATCATGTTCATCATCTTCACGTGCTGAATCATGAAATAATGCGGCGATTTGGAGTAATTGAATATCTTCGGTTGAAAGTTGTTGCGCATCAGAATCATTGTGTTTTCGATATAAATTCGCGAGCACTGGCACATACGCTGCAACGCGTGATACATGGGACATACCATGACAATGACGTTTCTCAGAAACACCGCGTTTTTTAGGATAGGGGTTAGAATAAATATGAGTAAATACAAATGCAGCATGTGCACTCATCGGTGAATCTAAATGCAATTGTGCATCCGGGGTTGTTAATGCTTCCAATGCTGTTGCGGGAAGCTTTTTGGCAAACTGCGTTTCTAATACATTTTGTCTGCTCATAAATACCTGAAATTTAAAAATGCAAATTCGGTTAATAACGAGGTAATTATAGGGTAATTAGGGGGAAAATCAGTTTCTTCTGAGTTTTTTGATACCCTCGAATTTTAACTATCTGAAAAATCTCACTTTAATGCCTAAGTGAAACTGATGCGCCATTAAGTGAAAACATAGTGAAACTTGTTTCGCAGGAAGAGATGAAACACGCGCATGAACTATGATCTGTGGACAGAGGCGTTAAATTGACTGCTCGATGGTATTGCATTACGATTATTCCTATCCACGATATTTTCCAAACAGTTTCCAATTCTAAAAAGCCATCAAGACCGTTTCTGTACTATATATTTCTTACGCATTCTTTGCTAGATTATTGGTTGGTTGATCGATGCAGCGGACGCACAATTGAAAAAAAGATGCCAGCCTTACATTCGCCTTGCTTTTTTAGGCCTGCTTGTTATTTTCGCCCTCAGTGGTTGCCATTGCTCGTCGTGTCAAAAATATCTTGATATGAAGCTGGTTAAAAAACCCATGCCTATTATCATCCCCCCTAAACCAGTGCCGCTCATATTAAGACGTATGTATGACATGTGCTTATTGCAAAAATACGGTGTGCAAGTAATACGACTAGGGCAAACATGGACATTTATTTTTCCCAGTGATGATTTATTTGATAACGATACTGCTGAAATTAACGAGAATTATAAATCATTATTAAATGTTGCGGCTGATTTCATGCTGACATACCCTAAAATTTCTGTTGAAATTGATGGTTATGCTAATAAACCCGTTGTGGAAATGAGAACGAAGTTTGGTACGGTGACCGATGAATTAACGCAACAACAAGCAAATGCTGTTTTAAAATATTTTACAACGCAGCGCATTAATGCGCGATTAATTTATGCTGTTGGAAAAGGCAGCAAAAATGAAGTTGCCTGGAGTGGCAGCCCGAGTGGTCGTCGATTTAATCGACGCGTTGAAGTGCATTTTCGTTATTATCGAGATAATAAAGCATGGTATTAGAAGCAGAAAAAATAAACACACAGGCACAAGAAACGGCGCTTGAGCTAAACGAATTTTATCGCGACAATTATCAACGCACGATGAAATTGTTGACATTTATGATAATTGTTTGTGCGATTTTATCCGCAATTTTAGCGTGGATTTCTTACGATAGACAGCAACCGCCTTATTATGCAGCGACGATAACCGGTATCGTAACGCAAATGCACTCATTGTCCGAACCTGTTGTGACCAGTAAATTTATCATGCAATGGTCAGCATTAACGACACGACGAATTTATAATTTAACTTTTTCAAATTTTCAAGCCCAATTGAATCAAGTAAAAGACAAGTTTACGCAAGAGGGTTGGGAAAAGATGATGGCTGCTATAACGCCTTTAACTTCTGAAATAACAAAAAGCCATTTGATTGTGACTTCGGTTGTTTCTGGCCCTGTGATTATTCCTGTGCGTATGATTGTTAATGGTCGATTTACCTGGCAAGCACAAATGAAATTATTAGTGACTTATACAAGTGCCAATCAAGAAATAAAACGCACGCTATTAGTAACAATGACTGTTCAACGTGTCCCCACATTAAATGCACCACAAGGCATTCAAGTAATTGATTTTAGTTCGGTATCTGCAAATTAAAAGTGTGTGAGAAAATATGAGCGAAAAAACTGAAAATATAAATCGAGAAGGTTTAACGTTAGTTTTGCAGCGTAATGCTTTTTATCGCGATAACTATCGCCGCGCTGTATTTGCGCTCATCATTGTTTTTTTTATTAATATATTATTGGCAGCTTCAATTATCTATCGTTATATTAATCCACCGGAACCACAATATTTTGCAACCAATGCAGCTTATCAATTAATTAAATGGCATCCGTTAACAGATCCAGTCGTGAGTAACAATTATGTATTACAGTGGGCGACTAACGCAGTTCACGAAGCATTTAGCTTGGATTTTATTCATTGGCGCGAACAATTACAGCGCGCATCTAATAATTTTACACCAAGTGGATGGCATTGGTTTTTGAGTGCATTCAAGCAGAGTGGCGATTTAGATACGTTAGTAAATTTAAGCATGGTATCGGATGCGACGGTCACAGGTGCGCCTGTGATGCAATATGAAGGCGTGTTGGGTGGTCGATATATATGGAAAATCGAGATGCCGATTATGATTACCTTTACGAATAAAGAAAAAACAATCCCTTTACCCCTTAAAATAACACTGATCGCACAACGTGAAGCCGTGCAGGATTATCCAAGTCAAATTGCGATTAATCAGTTTTTGCCAGTTGTGCAATCAGAATAAAGAGAGAGAACAAGGTGAAAAAAGAATTTATTTTAATGATTGTGATAGGCTTGATGGTTGGTGTTGCTTTTGCAGCACCTGAATCATTATCAGCATTGCCCACAACAGCAACTTCAGCCACACTGCCAACGCCTTCTTTAACTGGAACATATGGAGATTCCGGAGATCCTAACGCCAAATTGGCACCTGCCATTGTTGATAAGGATGCGCTTGCAGCGGTGACGACGGAATCGGCAACGACACCTTTATCCACTGCTGATATGGCAGAAACTGAAACATCATCGACAGCTTCAACGGCGAAAATACATAAAAATTCATTGGGCAATACAAGCAATGGTCGCGCTGCTTTTGTGAAAGTGGTTCGTAATTTAATGCCGTTGGATCCTTCGCAAATTGTTACGTTGCGTAATATGTTTGACCAAAGTCAACGCGCAGTATCGCTCTATCCTGGTACGCCACCCAAG
>MGXX01000029.1:27268-35335 GCA_001801515.1 Gammaproteobacteria bacterium RIFCSPHIGHO2_12_FULL_38_11 | reverse complement strand
GCCTTCAACATTCAGCCCAATGCGCCAGATGGTAAAAGCGATGCCTTGATTGTGCAAGCATTGGATCGCTATCAGCAAGGTAATTTGGCGGTCATGTTAAAAGATGAAAACACCCCTGTGATGTTGACTTTAATGCCAGGACAGCGTGCAGTGGATTATCGTGTCGATTTGCGTATTCCAGGGTTGGGACCGAATGCGGTTGTTTCAATGGCAGGATTACCACAAACAGAAAGCCCAATATTGATGACCTTTCTTGATGGCACGACACCAGCGGGTGCTAAAATGCTAACGATTGAGGGTGCACCAGCGCAGTGTTGGCTTTATCAAGGGAATCTTTTTTTACGCACACGTGTCACAGTATTATCACCTGGTTGGCTTTCAAGTATGAGTAGCCCTGATGGTACGCACGTTTATGAATTAGCTAAAACACCTATTATTTTAGCGTCGCAGCGTGGCGCGATGCTTCAATTATCGATAAAAGGATTGTGATTTTATGAGCGAACCAACAAAAAAAATCCAATTGTCATTTTTGCAAAGTGCAAAAGCCCGTGTATTTCTTGCCTTACTGTTGTTGATTGCTGTGATTATTGCAATTGGTCTTTTTATACATTGGCGTTCACGCGTGGCAGCGGAAAGTGCGACTGCGGTGGTGTCGGGTACACCCGATATTAGTTCAACACCCGGTGCTGGTGATCCTTCAGCTGCTTATGTTAAAGCGCAGCAGGCAGCAAACGCAGAGGGTGAAGCAGAAGCACGCAAAACAGGAACAGCCTTTGTTCCGACTATTACACGAGCCGGTTTTATCGGTAATCCTGATCAATTTGGACAGGATTCATCAACGAGTGGACTGACACCGAAACAATGCGGTACGAGTAAAGTGGTTGTGATGTATAAGCCGAACCCTGCGAGCTGCACAGCTGAAAATTTAGAATTGGCTAGAAAAACAGGGGTGACTGCGGAAGAATTGTTATGTCAAGGTTGTGCTTGTCCTGCATTGAAATTGGCAGGTTATACGGTGGGTGATTTAAAACAAATAGGGATGACAGCGACACAACTACACGAATGCGGATTTACATTAAAAGAATTAGTGGCAGCGGGTTTTTCTGCAGCAGATTTAAAGGATGCTGGATTTAGTGCATCGGAATTAAAGGCCGCTGGATTTAGTGCGGGCGAATTAAAAGCGGCGGGTTTTAGTGCTTCAGATTTAAAAGCGGCAGGTTATAGTGCAGCGCAATTAAAAAATGCAGGATTTGACGCAGCAGATTTAAAAGCAGCGGGTTTCAGTGATGCTGATTTAAAAGCAGCGGGATTTTCACCTGCAGAAATTAAAACAGCGGATGCCGTTGTTGGACAATGTAGTATTGAAAATTTAGAAAAAGAACATGCAGCGGGTATTTCAGCTGCAAAATTAAAAGCAGAAGGCTGTGGTGTTGCCGCATTAAAATTAGCAGGCTTTAGCGCAGCACAATTAAAAGCAGCGGGTTTTTCTGCAACGCAATTAAAAGATGGTGGTTTTACCGATGCTGATTTGCAAGCAGCGGGTTTTACACCTGCTGAAATTCAAGCGGCTAATGTAGCATCGACACAATGTAATATCACGAAATTAAAACAGGCACATGCCGCAGGTGAATCTGCTGCTGATTTAAAAGCAGAAGGTTGTGGTGCAGCAGCATTAAAAGCCGCTGGATTCACAGCAGCGGAATTAAAAGCTGCTGGATTTAGTGCAGGTGAATTAAAAGCGGCGGGATTTTCAGCTGCAGATTTAAAAGAAGCTGGATTTAGTGCAGGTGAATTGAAAGCGGCGGGATTTTCAGCAGATCAATTGAAAGAGGCAGGATTTTCAGCGGCTGACTTAGCAAAAGCAGGATTTTCTGCAGCAGAATTAAAAAAAGCGGGTTTTTCAGCGGGTGATTTGAAAGATGCTGGATTTACCAATGCGCAATTACAGGCAGCGGGATTTACACCTGCAGAAATTAAAGCAGCTGATTTGTCTTCAACAGCTTGTAGCATCGATAAATTAAAAAAAGAACGCGCAGCAGGTGTTTCAGCAACAGCATTACGTGCGAAAGGTTGTGGTTTAGCAGCATTGAAAGCGGCTGGGTTTTCAGCGGGTGCATTACGAGAAGCGGGATTTAGCGCAGCGCAATTAAAGGCAGCGGGATTTTCAGCGAAAGATTTAAGAGATGCAGGCTTTAGTGCAGCAGAATTAAAAGCAGCAGGATTTTCAGCAGCTGCATTAAAAGATGCGGGTTTTTCAGCATCAGAATTAAAAGCAGCAGGTTTTACTGCCGGTGAATTAAAAGCGGCTGGATTCAGTGCACAAGATTTAAAAGACGCGGGTTTTAGTGCTTCACAATTAAAAGACGCTGGTTTTTCAGCGGCTGCATTAAAAGCGGCTGGATTTTCAGCATCTGATTTAAAAGCAGCTGGATTTACTGCCGGGCAATTAGTTTCTGCAGGCTATAGCGCTAAGGAATTACATGACGCAGGATTTACCGCAGCGCAACTTCATGCTGCGGGGTTGAGTGCGAGTGCCTTGCGTGCAGCCGGGTTTTCATCAGCCGATTTAAAAGCAGCTGGTTTTACAGCGGGTGATTTATTACGTGCGGGTTATACAGCAGCAGAAGCGGGATATCATGCAGCAACAACAGAAACCCCTGCAACAACAACTGAATTACCCAGTGCACCGACGTCTGGTAGTGGTGCATTATCAGTAACCGGAAATTCTCCTGAAGCGCGGTTAGCGACATTTGAAAAGCAAGAGCAAGCAACCATGAATGCGCAAGAACGTCAAAATCAGATACAGCAATTGCAATCTTATATGAGCCAACAAGCCAACAAACTGTTAATTGGGTGGAGTAATTTTTCTCATCAGGCGTTGCAAAAAGCACCTGACGAGAAAAAATCGACTTCTGCACAAGGGGGTAGTGCTAGTGCCGATGGAAAATCGGCTGAGGCAAATTCAAACGCGCCGGTCATTAAAGCGGGTACTGTGTTATTTGCAGTTATTGAAACCTCAATTAATAGCGATGAAAATACCCCTATTATGGCGCATATTGTGACGGGCCCATTAAACGGTAGTAAATTATTGGGTACGTTTACACGCGTGGAAAAAAGATTACTGATTAATTTTACGGTGTTGAATGATCCCCGTTATCAAAACACAATTGCTATTAATGTGGTCGCGATTGATCCTAATACAGCAAGAACGGCTATTTCTGGTCAAGTGAATAGCCACTATTTATTGCGATATGGTACGTTATTTGCTTCATCGTTTGTGCAAGGTATTTCGCAAGGAATTATGAACCAAGGGGTTACGTCTGATTGTTTGGTGGGTAATTTTGGTTGTACTTTACAACAGTCACCCTTAAGTATTAATCAACAAGTCGCAGTGGGGTTGGGTAAAGTAGGGCAGGATTATGCGCAGCGTATGGGAGAAAATTTCACTACGCCACCCACCATTCGGATTCCAGCAGGTACGGGGATTGGTTTATTGGTAATGGCTGATTTGAGATTGCCAGAGCATGAGTTGCCAGCCAGTTAGAGTGTGAGTGAGCGGACGCGTGGGTCAGAAGCACGCACGTGTGAGCGTTAGCGAACAAGTAAGTGCGTTGTTGAACATACGAAGAACATGAACTAAGAAGTAGTTGGAGATATTGTTATGCCAGACGAAAAGAAAATAACGTCATCTGATGATGAATATCAATTTCCACAAGATGAGTATGTGGCGTCAGATAGCGATGCGTATGAATCATCTGCTGATCATGCACCAGCTGATGATAAAGCGGCAACAGAAGCGCCATTAACTTCATCTAGTAAAAAGTGGACTAATCGCCTTGGTAAATTTCATCTTCCGTCAATGAAAAATAAACGTATTATTATTGTAATTGCTGTTGTGATTGTTTTGGCTTTTATTGTTCACGTGCTGAATTCAAAAACGGAAACACCTAAACCTGCTGTAACGCAACCCACTGAAGAAATAACAAAACCAGTTGTTGCGCAATCCAATGAAAATGTCGCTTTAAATTCGCTAGGCTCGCTTAACGGAGATTCTTCTGATACAAAATCAAAAGTAAAAGATTTACAATCTCAATTGGCTGCTTTGCAAAGTGATTTTTCTCAATCGCAAGCAGCAGATCAAGCATTACAAAAAACAGTAACACAATTGGCAGATCAAATTAACGCATTATCAACACAGCTCAATACAGCATTGGCAAAATTGCAAGCGGCAAAAACAGGTAAAAAATTAATGGTGTTTCATTTGCGTGCTGTGTTGCCTGATCGGGCTTGGATTACGTCAAATACGGGTGAAACCTTGAGCGTAACCGTTGGTGATCATATTGAACAATATGGTTCGGTTCAATCAATTGATCCATCAACTGGTGTGATCAATACCAGCAGCGGACGTAAAATTCAATATGGCACAAATGATTATTAAAGGTAATGAATAATGTATGAAGCTTCTATATTAGCGCAAAACTTTGACACCATAGCCGTCACGATACAATGGATTGCCATACTTATGGGTGTTTGCTTGACACTCGGCGGTTTGTTTCAACTAAAAAGATTAGCTGAATCAAGAACAATGATGTCTAGCCAGCATTCCGCAGCGGGTCCATTATTGATGCTAATAGCAGGTGCGATGCTTATGATTTTGCCGAAAGTAATTGGTCTTGCGCTACTGAGTTTTTTTGGAAAAAGTAGTCCAATGTCATATGAAGGTGGACCTTCCGGATACAATTCACTCATGCACCCGATATTAATGTTTGTTCGCATTATTGGTGTCGCTTCATTTATTCGTGGTATTTTAATGATAGCGCGTGCAGGAGGGCAGCAGTCTCAGCCAGGCACAGTGGGTAAAGCGATAGTGCATATATTTGCAGGTATTATGTGCGTCAATATTATTGGAACGTTAACAATTTTAAAAGACATACTGGGACTGACATGAAGTGGTGACAGTCACTGCCACAGTTATTGTGTTGCAACAGTACGTTATGCATAATACAATATTTTAAAAACTATTTTGCATCATTATAATAACCAGGGGGAGATGTTTACATATGTTAAAGCTAAATTTACGTAGAGGGTTTTGGATAAAGCTCGCAATGCTGATTGCTGGAATGGGTTGTGTTACTGCGGCATTGGCTTCTGCTACATCACTGACCTTATCGGGTATTCAAACCACAGTGGGTGCAAGTATTACTACTATTTCAGCGCTTCTTGAAGACGTAGCGTTAATCACCGGTATTGGATTTATTATGGCATCCTTTTTTAAATTTCATGCGCATAAACAAAATCCAACGCAAGTGCCATTAAGTCAAGGTGTTGCGCTTTTAGTCATTGGTGCTGGTTTGGCGATATTTCCGCATTTATTGGATACAACATCAAAAGGTGTATTTGGCACGAGTATTGAGAAGGTGGGCGGTACAGCTATTACGAGCGTTATCAGCGGCGGAAAATCGTAAACAGCGATGACACAATTGCGCGACATTGAATTAGCCGCAACTGCTAACAATTGGCGCTTGTTTATGTTGAGAAGAGCAGATCCCGCTTTTTTGACATTTCAGGCGAAGATACACGCGAGAGATCATTACACCTGCCAATTTTGCGGATTTCAAGCAAAAGAAAATTTAGAAACCATTAACGTTGATGGTAATTATCTTGTGAATAAACGCGATAATTTAGTAACGGCATGTGGTTTGTGTGCGCAATGTTTTTTTTTAGAAGCAGTGGGTAGAAGTGATTTTGGTGGAGGCGTATTAATTTATTTGCCTGAAATGCGCCAAAATGAATTAAATGCGCTGTGTCATGTGATTTTTGCGTCGATGGTCTATAAATTAAATAATGCAGCACACGCAAAAAATATTTATCGCAGCTTTAAATTACGTGCACAACTCATCGAAGAAAAAGTGGGTGAAGGCTTAAGTAATCCAGCCCAGTTTGGACAAATGTTAATTGAAGCACATACAGATGAGCAGGGTACGCAGGCTATCCAAGGTACGATGCTGAAAGCATTTCGCTTATTACCCAATATGGCGAGATTTTCAACTGAAATAATTAATTGGGCGCAGGCGGGCTTGCAAGCTATACAGCGCTAGCAGGTGTTATGTTTGCTAGCATGTTTTGCTTTTTTTGAAAAGTGTCAATGACACTTAAATCTGAGCGGATATATTTATGGGCCTCTTTTCCGGTATTGCCGATTTTGCAAACTCACTGATGTCATGGGTGAGTACGGGATTGCATCAAACGACGGCTTCCTATTGTGATTTGCAAACGGCGGACAGTGAAACCACATTGGTTAATCATAATGGTTCGCTATTATCCGTTATTCACGTTGATGGTGTGAAATCGTTAATTGGTCGAGAAGAATTCAATCAAACACAATTGGGTATGCAGCAAACTTTGCAAACCACGATGTCCCAACCGGGACATACGATGCAAGTATATTTTATTTATGATAAAGAAGCCGTTAAAGCTGAAATTACCGATATCTTTGCGCCAGCGCAAGCAACTGCGGAACGCTTATCATTGCGTCTAGATGATTTATTTCAGGAACGTATTCGCCATTTATCACGATACTGTGCGCATGAAGAAACCTATATTGTTTTATGCACGGGATTAAAATCTTTAACGAACGAACAAATAAAACGTGCCAATAAAGAAAAAAGAGAATTTATTAAAGAAAAAAAAGTGCCTCCTTTTCGCAGCACACAAAATATTTTAGCGGCTGTTACGGATTTACGTGAAAGCCATGATTCATTTACGCGATCGGTTGTGAGTGATTTTCAACAGCTTGGATTAATTGTTAATTTATTAGAAGTCCATGATGCAGTGCATGCAATTCGCTTTAGTGCTGATCCTGATTTTACAGCGGAAGATTGGAAGCCTGTTTTACCTGGCGATAAAATCACGATTAAAGGATTAAAAAATGCAAGCGGCGAAATTTCTGATGTGCTTTGGCCTGCGCTTGCAAAACAAGTGTTGCCACGTGATGCAGAAAATATTGATATTCGCAGTGCGCGTGTTGGCGATAGAGATTACTCGACAGTATATATCGATTTATTTCCAAAAGAACTTCAAACATTTGTGCGCTTATTTTCACGCACATTGCAAACACAAATTCCGTGGCGTATTTCATTCTCAGTTGAAAGTGATGGTTTAGGCTTTTCGAAAATACGTGGCGCAATGGCATCAGTGTTAACCGTTACCTCAGCGCAAAATCGTTTGATCAGTGATTCATTAAAACTATTAGAATATATAAATTTAAATACAGATGATGCTGTGGTGAGGCTACGAGTTGCTGCATCAACCTGGGCGCCACAGGGCGATGAACGTTTATTACGAGCACGTGCATCCATGTTAGCAAAAGCGTTACAAGGATGGGGCTCCTGTGATACTTCTGAAATTTCGGGCGATGCTTTTGAAGGGGTTGTATCAACGATGTTAGCGGTTTCGCAAAATAGTATTGCGCCACCGAGTATTGCGCCTTTGTCCAACGTGCTCCACATGTTGCCTTTATTTCGACCTGCATCCCCCTGGAAAAATGGTGCTATTTTATTTCGTTCACCTGATGGAAAACCGTGGCCATATCATCCGGGTTCAAGTCAGCAAACAACGTGGATTGATTTATTTTATGCGCGGCCAGGTTCGGGTAAATCCGTTTTATCAAATGCCATTAATTTAGCGGTATGTTTATCTCCTGGTATTATGCGTTTGCCACGCATTTCAATTATTGATATTGGCCCATCGAGCAGTGGATTAATTACATTATTAAAAGATGCATTACCTTTAAATCAAAAACATTTGGTAGCGCATCATCGTTTACGCATGCGTACCGAATATGCGATTAATCCATTCGACACTCAATTGGGTTGTCGATTTCCGGCTCCGCCTGAACGTAGTTTTTTGGTTAATTTCATTACGTTATTGGTTACACCTGTGGGTAATGAAAAAGCTTATGATGGTGTTTCAGATATGGCAGGCCTTGTTATTGATGAATTATATAAGGCATTTTCTGATGATGGTAAACCAAATGTTTACACGCCGGGTATGACTGAAGTAGTTGAT
>MGXX01000029.1:0-27248 GCA_001801515.1 Gammaproteobacteria bacterium RIFCSPHIGHO2_12_FULL_38_11 | reverse complement strand
GAAGCGGCATTGGCACAGCGATCTGCAATGCCGGTGCTAGCGGACGTAGCGGCGATTTGTCGAATTCCTGCTATCCAAGATTTATATGGAAAAATCACAACGCCGACAAATGAAGATTTAATTCATGCTTTCGCGCGAATGATTTCAAGTGGTGTGCGTGAATATCCGATTATTTCGCAAACAACGCGCTTTGATTTAGGTGAAGCAAAAGTGGTTGCGTTGGATTTAGATGAAGTTGCACGAAGTGGCGGTGATGCTGCCAATCGACAAACAGCAGTTATGTATATGCTGGCGCGCTATGTGTTAGCGCGGCATTATTTTTTAATCGAAGACAATGTAGCGGATATGCCAGAAGCCTATCGCAGTTATCATCAACTTCGCATTGCTGAAATTCGTGAGGATCCGAAACGGATTGTGCTTGATGAATTTCACCGCACGTCAAAAGCACAAGCTGTGCGCGAACAAGTGATTCAAGATATGCGTGAAGGACGAAAATGGAAAGTACAAATTGCGCTGCTTTCGCAGTCGCTCGAAGATTTTGATGAAGTGATGGTAGAATTTGCAACTTCTGTTTTTATTATGGAGGCAGGTCCAGAACAAGCGGTACAAAAAACAGCTAAAACATTTGGGTTAACGAATACTGCACGCCTTGCCTTAAAGTCTCGTGTGCATGGTCCTTCAGAAGCGGGCGCAACATTCTTAGCGCAATTTGCTACAAAAACAGGCATGAATACGCAATTACTCACTTCTACTTTAGGCCCAATTGAATTGTGGGCATTAAATACGTCTGCAGAAGATGTTAATATTCGCAATACATTGTATCAAAAGATTGGTCCGCGCCATGCTCGAAAATTATTGGCGAAGCAGTTTCCAAGTGGTAGTGCGACAAAAGCACTGGAAGACATGTATGCAGAATTTAAGGAAGAAGCAGGATTTTTGGATGATGCTGGAAAAGAAGGTGTCTTAAAACAAATGATTGATGGCTTGGTTAAGCAGCATTTTGACAGCGTAGAGTCTAAACAATAGGGATTGGGTGCTGCAGAGCGATGAGCCAGTGAATTATTACAGCAGGGTCCCTGTGAGTGGATGCGCAAAACCGCACAATAATTTTTAATTCAAAACGTTACAAAAATAATGTAATGCTTAATATAAACATAAAGCTTATTTTTAAACAGCTCTTGTTTTTAATGTAAAATTAAATTTAGTTGTAAATCAATAAGATATTACATTTTTTAAATGTAATTTCAACAGTGCTGTATAATTAATGTACATTTCGATCAGGAGATGATTATGTCACCCATAACACAAATCGAATTTGAACAAATTCTCAATGATCCATCTTCGAGTTATGCGCACCCCGATGACGTATTGAGAGACAGTCGATTATCTCGCGAACAACAGCGGGCTATTTTGAAGTTATGGGCGTTTGATGCCCGTGAAATCGAAGTAGCGCAAGCAGAAAATATGCTAGGCGACGCAAGCCCTTTGCATCAGGTGTTGTTGGCACTCAATAAACTTTCTTGAGGCGCCATTTCCTGGTGGCGAACAAGTTGTCTTGCAGAAAACAAACCATTATTTGAAACAGGGATAGGTTGCTGTGGTTGTTGTCTGTTTCGACTTAAATGTTTTGCTGGCGGTGCCGTTGAGGCTGTCACTGGCGCCTGAAAACAAGGCACTTGAATTTTCTCTAAAGGTGAAAAAGGGGGAGGTGCATGTGTTAATTCAACCGTACCCTTATCATTCCTGTGGATTTTTCCGACGGAAATGCGGGCATCGTTTACTTCTGTTTTAACAGTGGTTATTTGATCAAGGCTATCATCTAAAAAAAATATTTGAAAGAGTAAGCCCAAATTATTTAATAGAGGAAGTAAGAACTCTTTGAAAAATGACGCTTTACAACGAGCGTCTGTGTGAATGAGTGAATGAAAGAAAACGGTAGCTTCCTTTCCTTGTTGTTTTAATAGAGCGCAATGCTTTTCTACAGCAATTAAATTTTCGGCTTCCGTTAGGTTGTGATTGATTGCGGTATAAGACACTTCTCCTTCCGCTGTTTTATATTCGGTAAAAACAGGCATTTCATTCAGGCAATACCGATGCTGTGGCAAAACGGTGAGTGTTGATAGATCGAATTCCCCTGAATCAATTTTTGCTTTTTGCTCAGCAGTTGCCAATACCGTAATTCTCTTTTTTAATGCATCGAAAAAAATGGGCAAACTATCTTCAAGTAATGGTACGGCACAAGCGAGATTGGTTATTTTTTTAATACAGGCATCACGCAGGCGTGCAGATAAAATTCTGATTTCTATGTTTTGAGTGGTGCCGCGCGTAAGAATAAATTTGGCTAGGTGATCAAGCAAATGCGTGTTGAGATACGCTATTCCATTTCTAAAATGAACGATGGTATCGTCAAAATCAAGCATAAACATGAGTAATTCTTCATTACGCATTTTTTTTATCTTTTCTATCATGTTATTGGCATCTTTAAAATTAAGCTCACCTAAAACAGCGGGGCGATAAAATAATTGACAATCCAGTTGTTTCGCCTCTTGATTGCGAATTTGATTGTGAGAAATAAAAACAGTGCTGGCATGTTTTTCTTTTAAATCTACTTCGTCAATTTGATCCAAAGCGACAAAAAGGGGTTTTCGGTTTTTAAAAAAATCGTGATTATTAAGTACGCTAAGAATAGTATCCATTTCTAAATAATACTGACTGTTGTTTGCTTCAATTCTAATTATTGTTTCAGTTAGTGTATTAGTAGTGGAATAAAGAATATATATTTCTGTGCACTCAGGCCATTGTCCAAGCGATGACAGTATATCTGGATTTATGTTTCGGAAAGTATCTTTTGAATTTTCTAATAAATCGTTGATATCGATAGCAAGTGTTGTGATTGTCATGGTTTTTTCCTATGAAGCGTGTTTCAGTCTTCTTTATCGCATATTTTCAGATGATTTTCATGCGCAAAATCAAGAATGGATTGATATAATTCTGGATTGGTTTCTTTTAATTTTTCATCAAGTAAAACACATTTTCGACCGTCTTTTACAGAGGGTTGTAGTAATGGTGAATAGTGAATGCGACGTTTGTGAAAAGTGGATAATTGACCGCTCATGCGTTCAGCCCAATCACTCGGGCGAAATGTTTCGCCCGATTCGGTTATGCCTTCAATAATGATTTTTTTAATTAGGTCGCTCATGGAAGAAAGTATAGCCTAAATTGCGCTGTTTGCCGTATGTGGTATGATTGTCGCGATTATACCCCTATGCGACTATAAAGGAAGTAAAATGACTGAAAAGAAAGCAGAAAAATCAACAAATTCACTCAGAAGAGGCATTTATTTATTGCCCAATTTATTCACCGTGGGTGCCTTATTTGCAGGTTTTTATGCGATTGTAGCCTCAACGCATGGTGGATTCGACACCGCTGCCATTGCAATTTTTATCGCTATGTTGCTGGATGGGTTAGATGGGCGTGTTGCGCGTTTAACGCAAACTGAAAGTGAATTTGGCGCTCAAATGGATAATATGTCCGATATGGTTTGTTTTGGTGTGACGCCCGCATTGGTATTGTATGAATGGTCATTGTCCGGTGTTGGCAAAATGGGTTGGTTGGCCGCATTTATTTACACGGTTTGTACTGCATTGCGATTGGCGCGGTTTTTAAGTTTAGATGATCATGAAGATAAGCGTTTTTCACGTGGCTTAACAACCACAGCTGCCGCGGGATTGATTGCCAGTATTTTATGGTTTTGTACGAAGCATCAAATTAACGGTGATAGCATTAAAAGCTTAATTTTAGGCATTACAGTTTGTGTTGCGCTATTAAAAGTGAGCACGATCCCCTTTTTTACTTTCAAAGATTTTGACATTCGCAACAAGATTCCCTTTGTGGCGATTGTAGTGATTGTATTGGCTTTTGCATTTATTGCAATTGATCCACCGGATGTATTTTTAGCGGTATTTGGTTCATATGTTTTATCAGGACCCGTGATGTTAATTGTGCGTAGATTAAAGCGTAAACATAAATAGCACGCAGCCAGAAGACTGCGTGCGATTATATAATCATCACAGAAACGCGGCCGGAAGGCTGCGTGTGATTATATAATCATCACAGAAACAATGAAATGGACTCACCCTACTTTATAACGGCGTCGTAATGCGCCAAAATAGTTGCTTGTTACAGTCAATTATTTAAACAAAAGAAGGATAAGTCCATGAAGAAAGTTACACTATTAGGTATCGATATTGCAAAAGAAATTTTTCAATTGCATGGAGTTGATGAATCAGGAAAAGCGGTTTTAAAAAAGAAATTAAAACGTACGGAATTACTGAAATTTATTGCTCAAATGGAACCGTGTATGATTGCAATGGAAGCCTGCGGTGGGTCACATTATTGGGCAAGAGAATTTAAAAAATTAGGTCACAGGACGGAGTTAATTAGTCCGCAGTATGTGAAACCTTTTGTTAGAGGTAATAAAAACGATAGGAATGATGCAGAGGCTATTGTAGAGGCTGTAAGTCGACCAAGGGCAAGATTTGTGCCTATTAATGATGAAGCTGAACAAGATGTTAGATCTGTTCATCGTATTAGATCGAGATTAGTCAGTGAACGTACTGCATTGGTAAATGAAATACGCGGTTTGTTATATGAATATGGTATTTTCCACGCAAAGGGGATTACGAAAATCGAGAATTTTTTGGCGAAAGTTGCGGGGGATCATGAAAATAAAATTCAATTGACCGCAATGATGAGAGAATTATGTATTGAAATTTACGAGGAATTAACGGAAATAAATAAACGAATTGAGAAGCATAACCGCAGATTAGAGGCTATTGCAAATACAAATGAAATTTGCCAAAACTTAATGACGATTCCAGGAGTTGGAATATTGAGTGCAACTATTTTATTTACTGTGCTTAATGATCCAACAATCTTTGAAAATGGAAGGCATTTTGCAGCATATTTAGGCTTGGTGCCAAGGCAGCATTCGAGTGGTGGAAAAGAGAAATTGCTTGGAATTAGCAAACGAGGTGATTCGTACATTCGAAGCTTGTTAGTTCATGGTGGTCGTTCCGTGGTAAAAAATGCTGCTAAAAAAGATGACAGTCGGAGTAAATGGGTATGCAAATTACGTGAGCGTGCCGCGTACAATTGTACCGCCGTTGCAGTTGCCAACAAAAATGCACGGGTGGCTTGGGCATTAGCAAAAAATTTAATTGAATATAAAGCCGACTATAAAAAAGCGGCATAAAAATATTAATTAAAGAAAAAAATAGTAATTTAATTTTTTAATTAAAGAATTTTAACGAGTGAAGTAGATTCATTACAGATTGCGAGGAAAAACAACGTTGATGGCAAAATAGATAAGATCAACTCTGCAAAACCCTATCGCGCGCGTGGGCTCTGAAATAAAAGCCGTAGAAACGTTGAGGAAGCAGAGTGCGAATTTCATCAGGGCACGAGTAAAATTATTAATTTAATTACAGTTACTCATTAAGATGCCGAATATACGCAAGCAATCTATTCTTATTTAGCTAATCGATGAAAGTTTTTCTTTACAAGCCGGGTGAGTCCATATACGCGCCCGGAAGGCTGCGTGTGATTATATAATCATCACAGAAACGCGGCCGGAAGGCTGCGTGCGATTATATAATCACCACAGAAACGCGGCCGGAAGGCTGCGTGTGATTCTCGCAAACTACACTAACCATGAGATAAGAGACAACCATGCGAATACAAAGATTACCAAACGGTAAATTTGCACCAGGCGTAATTTTAACGGGCAAAGAAATCAAATGGTTCATTGATATCGGCATCGTTGATTTCAGTAATGTCACTGTAACCGGTGAAATTCCTAATATTTCCCTTAAAAAAAACCAATTATTAATTTTTGAAAATGCTGATTTATCGCAAGCTTCATTTGCTAATTTTAATACCTATGAAAAAATTGCAGATGAAGGATTAAAAAAGGCAAAATTAAACAATACGCAAATTCGACAATTAATCGCAGGCGGAAATAAAACACAAAAAAAATTAGCTTATGATAATGCATCATTGGATGTTACACCGCTATTGCACGTGGTTAAAATAACACAAGAGAAAGTAGACAATAGTGAAATAGAAATTATTAATTTTGAAAACGAAAAAAATGATATTTTCGCGCTAATTAAAAAAATAGTAACCACTTTAGCAAATAAAAAAACCTTGGCTTTTCAGGATGAGAAGCCAACAAAAAAACCCGTTTCTTTGCAGGTTGTGCTAAATGAATTGCTGCGAAAAAAAGATAATTCTCGTAAATTAAAAGCAGCATTAACAGATTTAATCACTTTTTGTACCTGGATTGATATCAGTGGCGGAATCGATAACATCACAGCAGAAAAAATAAATAATGCGGGTGGTGTCCCAACAGAACAGCCAAAATTGTTTTTTGCTTTTTTCAATAAAAAACCGATGCGTGTAGGCCCTTTGTCTCACATTAATGAAAATTATTTAAATGAATTTAAAATAGCACTGAAGAAAGAATCAACCGCATCTGTTTCGGGTATCACGGATGATCAATCAGAGAGAGCGAGAAGATCTCCATCGCCCTGTGCAGGTTCAGATGGTGAGTAATTATCGCCATGCTGCTGTCATTGCGAGCGCTACAGCGCTATTAGCTGGCCGCATTGGTTCATTAACGGATGTTAAAGTCATTTTTAGCGTTTCCAGTTTTTCAAAGCGTTTAGCCTGATTTTTACAGGTGTCATCATCCAAACACCATGCTTTTTTCAATGCCATAAAATCAGTATCGTTTACACCTGTCTGATTAATCAGTGTTGTTTTCAATACACCTGAATTAGCAAATAATACAAAGGAGCAAGCATATAAAATTAATTTTTTCTTTTCCTGGAGATCGTCTAAATTTCCAATATCCTCAATAGCTGCTCGTAAATTTAGGGCTTTTAAAACGCCGGTTAATTGCTTATCCGTCGTTTTCTTTTCTTTAACAGCATTGATGATAATATCAACGTGATCATTTTTATCGGATAAATAAGTTGCAATACCTGATAAAATATCGTTCTGAAATTTAGACCAGTCCGTTATAATGCATTCCGGTGCACTGATTAGTGTCCAAAAAGGATTTTGCCAGTTGAAAGCGTTGTAGTTGATACTAATGGGTGTTTTCCTTTCAAATTCTGAAAGATTGGGCTGGTCACTTGCAAAAAAAAGTTTTTCATCATTAAGTTCGCTTGTAGCGATTAATTTTTTTGCAATGTCAGTTGATAATTGTTTTGAATTAGTATATTTATTGCCATATTTTCGCATTTTAGCCATGCTCACGCCCACATGAATTAATACTTTATGACAAAGCACAGTCGATTTGGGTTCTGAATAAAGTGTAACTGCCAATGCCATGTGGATTAACATTATTTCTTTTTCTACTGAAGATAATCTTGAGTTCGTAATTTCCTGAACCGCCTTTCTTAATTGAAAAGCACGTACTTCACCTGTGCCTGTTATGCCTGTGCGTTCAGTAATTAAATAACGTGTAGCAGCAGTTAACATCCCATTTGAAAAGGCTTCCCAGTTTTCTTCTGTTTTAACAATGTCATCGCACATTTCTTCAAAGCTTCTAGAAGAAGGTTCATTTAATTCGCGATTAGAAAGTTGCATTTTCATTTCGATTGGTGAAATTATCATTGTATTCTCAGTAGCAGGAGAGATTTTATTTTTCAGTAATTCATCTTTTAATTTTCTGTAACAAACATTAGGTAATCCGTACTGTTTTTTCAATTCGTATAATGCTTTTTTCTCAATGAGCAGCGGTTCTTTAGCAATAAAATCCAAAATGGCATCTTGCAAAATGTCGATACCGATGGTTGTGATGCAATAGGTGGCATATAAAACCAAGGTTGCACGTTCTTCGTGAGATGAAATTTCAATTAAAGATTCAATTTTTCTTTTTAATTCCGAGGCAATACGTTTTTCATCTTCATTGCCCAAGCATGATTTTTGAAAAGCATTGATTGCTAAAATTAATTGGCTTTTTAATTGATTGTAATCCACGCTGGCAATTTTGATATTTTCTGTTTCTTTTACCAGTGTGAAATTAGAATCGTCTCGGTTGCGTTCCCAGTCAGTAAAAATTTCATTGGCATCTGTTTTTGTTAAATTTCGAAAATCACCACATAAAAAAGGAAAGGCGTCAGGCAATATTTTTATTTGATTCGGCGTCCATAAAATTTCGTGAAGTACGCGATCAGCAAGTCTTTTTGTAAAGTTATGCTGCGTATGTAGCATTAATAAATAAATCAGTTTAAGAAGATCACGCCCTTCATTTCGGCTATCAAATCTGTCTGAGTTAAGGTTGATAGAACGAAGCGAGGCAGTAAAATGTTTGGCCCGTATTTGACCTTCCGACCGCTTACCAATAGCATATAACTGTTCATGCGCATAATAATCTTGCACTGCTTTTTCTAATTTTTTTTTAAATTGACGCCATTCATTTTTATTGTTTGGTAGTGGGGAATGATTTAATGTTTTAGCGCATTGTGCAATAGCTGCGTCTGTTATTTTCAAATCAACTTGTAAATACTTTAATTGATATTCATTCAAGCCAACGCCCCATAGGATTCTTTTTTTCAAATCTCTTGAGCCTGATTCAAAAATAAGGGCAAAAATGGTCGTGTAAAATTCTTTTATTTTTTCAGAAGATTCATCTGTATCATCGTTCAATTTATCCTGAAATGATAATAAAGCGGCTTCTAGATGTTTTGCCCTGACAAAACCAGCGCAATCATGCTTACCAAACTTTCCTAAAACGTCATTACACTCGGTTAAATAATATTGTGTTGCTTGTAATGCCATATTAGTTTGCTTAGCAATATCCAAATCCAACATTGAAAAAAGTGAATATTGTTTTTCAAGGTCTGACGAGATGGGTTGTGTTAATGAAATGGTAAGATCGCTTGGATCAGTGGGCGTAATATTATAATCTAATAATTTTTGATCGCAGCGCGTTGCTATCACATTTAGCGCACCCAGCGTAATGTTCATATAGTTTAAAATATTGTTTCGGCATGCTGTCGAAACAACTTTAAATAGTGCCAGTGTATAAGCCATTATTTTTTGATTAATATGCAGTGAAAGAGGTAGATTAAAAAGTATTTTTAAGTGCTCTATTAAATTAATTGCAGCGATTCTGTCTGCTGCCGGCCTTTCTGCTTGAATAAGGTAGCATTTTATTGCATGATTTAAATTTTTTTTCAGGGTTTGAAAATTAATTTCTTTATCTTTAAATATTTCCCCATCGTTACGATAATTTAATAATCGCGTTGTTTGTTGGTATTCTTCCACTGTAATTCCATAATGCATTTGAATTTTATGGAGCTCGTTTTTGGAAAGATTTAAATATTGAAGAATGATTTCGCCTAAACGATTATGCCAATTTGACATCCTAAAAACCGTGGCGCAAATATAGCGAATGACATTCTTTTCATTTTCCGGGGTGTGATTTTTTTCAAGCGGATCAGTTGCATATATTTTATAGCAATCGATTAGTTGTGATGAACGGCAAGCGCCTTCTTCCCCTGCTATGCCTAGCTGTTGATAAGCACGAACCGCATTAACGACAGACTGAGTGTTAAGGTAATGTATTTTCTGATCAATGGTTATTTTGATGATTGGCATAATTGCTCCAAATTAATTTACAGAAAAGTTATTTCGTACATGTTTCTTAGCACTCAATCACATTCACCGCTAATCCACCCAGCGATGTTTCTTTATAGTTTGTGTTCATGTTGTTGCCGATTTCGCGCATGGTGTTAATGACCATATCTAGAGAGACTTTATGTTCACCATCCCCTGCAAGTGCTAATTGCGCAGCATTAACCGCTTTAACAGCACCCATGGCATTTCTTTCGATGCAGGGAATTTGCACAAGTCCTTTTACGGGGTCACACGTTAACCCTAAGTTATGTTCCATGCCAATTTCAGCTGCATTTTCCACTTGATAAATTGTTCCTCCCAAAACAGCGGTTAATGCCCCGGCAGCCATAGAGCATGCAACACCCACCTCGCCCTGGCAGCCCATTTCGGCACCTGAAATAGAGGCGTTTTTCTTATATAAAATGCCGATTGCGCCGGCAGTTAATAAAAAATCACATG
Organism: Gammaproteobacteria bacterium RIFCSPHIGHO2_12_FULL_38_11; assembly: GCA_001801515.1. Next base: position 17,099 of record MGXX01000029.1, on the reverse strand, counting down.
TATTTTTTTGCAATGCGGTTTTTTTGGGGTGAAATGCTTTTAGGTATTCCAACACCGATGGAATAATTCCCGCAGCGCCGTTTGTTGGCGCTGTGACAATGCGATTGCCTGCTGCATTTTCCTCATTGACTGCAATGGCGTATAGGTCTAACCATTCCATCAATACAGTGCCATGCATTTTTACTTTACCGGCATTTATTAATTTTTGATATAAGCCGGGTGCGCGTCGTTTAACCTTTAATCCGCCGGGTAAAATTGTTTCGCGTGTGATGCAACCACTATGAATACTGTTGGCCATGACATCAGCAATTTCAATTAATTTTTCTTTAATTGTTTTTTCATCTCGCCAAGATAATTCATTTTTCATTATTAATTCAGCAATGCTGCAATTTAATTTTTTGCAATGTGCTAATAATTCTTTTGCAGAGTCAAATGGATAGGGTAATTGATGTGATGCAATATCAGCAGGATTTTGTAGCTGTTCTTCAGATACAATAAATCCGCCACCGACAGAATAATAAATGGTTTGATGAATTATTTTCTGATGACAATCAAAAGTGGTAAATAGCATGCCGTTTGAATGGTGCGGTAATAAATGTTCATAATCAAATACAATGTCTTTTTCAATATTAAAATCAATATTGTTTTTTCCGAATAAATTTATTTTTTTTGATTCGTAAATTTTTTCAACGCATTCATTGATAGTGAAAGGATTGATTGATTCGGGCAGTTCGCCAGAGAATCCCATTAAAATGGCTTTGTTTGTACCGTGGCCGATGCCAGTGAATGCCAGTGAGCCGTGAAGTCGGGCGGTGATGTGATTAATGTCCAACAATTCGGCGTCAGTATGGTGTTTTAAAAAATCGTAAGCAGCGCGCATGGGTCCAACGGTGTGTGAGCTAGAGGGACCGATGCCAATAGAAAATAAATCAAATACACTGATTTCCATAGTGTTCTTCTGAGGGTGAGGATTATTAATCAATAATAACGGATTTTGAATGCTTGTGCGATGAGTATGTATGTTGTACGCTTCACTGCTTGCAAGGGAAATTTTCCATGAATCAATGCATTAATCGCAAGATGTTGACTATTTTATTTCTCGGGTTTTCATCTGGGCTACCGCTCGCCTTAATCAGCTCAACATTGCAGGCGTGGTACACCGTTTCTGGTGTGAGTTTGGTAACGATTGGTTGGCTAACATTGGTGGGGCAGCCGTACGCATTTAAATTTTTATGGGCACCTTTTTTAGATCGATGGACGCTCTTTAAATATGGTCGTCGGCGTAGTTGGATTATGTTAATGCAATTGGCATTGGCAATGACACTGGCAATGATGGCTTTTTTTAATCCTGTAAAAGTACCGTTTTTTCTCGCATTTTTGGCGTTGTTAGTTGCCTTTTTTTCAGCAACACAAGATACTGCTTTTGATGCCTATCGAACAGAATTGCTAACCACTGAAGAACGGGGTGTAGGCACATCGGTTTATACTATTGCGTATCGATTAGCGATGATTGTGTCAGGTGCCGTTGCCTTAATTATTGCAGCGCTAATCAGTTGGCGCGCGGTGTATCTAATAATGGCCTTGTGTTTTTTAGGCTTGATGTGGATTACTAAAATATCACCCGCTCCACCGTTGGAAAAATCAGTGCCCAGTACGATAAAAGAAGCGATGATCGCGCCCATGCGTTCCTTTTTTTCAAGAAAAAATGCTGTGTTAATTTTGGTTTTTATCATACTTTATAAACTGTGTGATGCGATGGCTTTGTCATTAAACACCACCTTTTTAATTCGCGGCATGGGGTTTAGTTTAATTCAAATTGGGGCGATCAGTAAAACAGCAGGCCTGGCTGCTTCGTTAATTGGCAGTTTGATTGGTGGATTATTAATGCCTTATTTAGGCGTTTTTCGTTCATTATGGATTTTTGGTATTTTGCAATTAAGTTCAAATTTATTGTATGTGTGGCTTGCGGTTGTTGGAAAAAATATACTGGTGATGAGCATTGCGATTTCTGGTGAAAATTTTTGTGGTGGGTTAGCAACCGTTGCTTTTGTCGTGTATTTAATGGGCTTGTGTGATCTACGTTATACTGCAACGCAATATGCCTTGTTTTCAGCTGTTGCAGCGCTGGGTAGAATTTTTATTGGCCCTGTTTCTGCCGTGATTGTGCAGCATTTTGGTTGGATTGATTTTTATATTTTCACTGCGATTGTTGGATTGCCGGCACTATTACTATTGCCGGTTATTTCTTCAGAAATTCGCAGTATCTCAAACCTTGTAGAATTTCCAGATTTGCGGTGAGATTGAATGATAATTTATTGAGAAAAGCGGAGTTGACACGCTAGTCAATGCGCATTTTCTCATTATATTGCACTGAAACGCGCCCGGAAGGGTGCGTGCGAACCTTGCGACAAGTGATTTTTTGCGAGGACTGCACGCAGGCTTCCGCCCGCGTTTCGGTGATATTTAATTTATTAGAGCGTGCCCGGAAAATATATACAGCACAAAAACGCACCCGGTAGTTGGACTAAAGCTAATTTTTATTTCCGCGTTGTATAGAGCACATCAGCACCCACCCCGAGTGAGCTTGAATTAATTTGTGCTGTCCAATGGTTATCTAATAAGTAACGCAATGCATAAACCGTGACAGGATCCAATAATCGCGTGCTGGTACGCACATAAATTTTACGCGTGAGATTTTTGCCGACAACAAAGGAAGATTGCTGAGTAAGCGGATTACCCAGAGCATCGGTTGTCGTATCTGACTCAACTCCCATTTCATTTAAACCCAGTCCTGATTGAATTTGCGATACAATATTTTGTTTCCCCAATAGTCCAGCGCTGGAAATTTTAACTGCCGCCAAGGCGCGTAGTAAAAAGTCTGTATTGCCTGGGGTATTACTCGTATTGGCATAACCCAATAGTAAGTATGATAAAATATCCGCTTGCGCTAATCGTGCACGATTAGAAAAGAAAGTAATTCTAGGATCTTTTGCACTGCCGCGTAATTCAACGCCAACCTTTAATTTACTTCGTGTGAAATTTGAAATACCCATGTTTTCTTCAGCGTTGATTTCTCTGCTGGCTTTTATATTTAATTCAGGGTTGTCTAATAAATTATTAGTATAGGTGAGATAGGAATCGGGAGAAATTGTGAGTGTTTGCCCATATAAATCAAAGGTTCCTTTACGAATAAGTATCTCGCCTGTGGCAAATATATTACTTTGCGTGGGTGATTGCGATAAATGTAATGCGCCGCCGAGTTGAGCGGCTATATTGGCTTGCTTAACATTGACTGCATTCCCGATGGTCACACCGATATTTGTATTAATAGACCAAAATGGTGCGCTGGGAGCAGATTCGCCAACATAAACAACATCGCGAATCGGCAGTGTGGTTGTCATTTGAAAATCATTTGGCGAAATGGTAGCGGTTGGAATAGTGATATTTCCGGTAATATTAATCTTTCTGTTTTTAATTTTAGCCATTAAATCAGACGTTATGGTTGCTTTATATTCATCAGTATTAACAATTAATGCTTTGTTAGTAGTTAAAGTGGCCTGTGTTGGAAAGCCTGACTGCGTGAAATCCATATCACCTTGCAGTGTAATTGGTTTTTGCTGCGAAAAAGCTTGCGCTTTAAAATTTAATTTTTTTCCATCGCTTATAATTGAAGCGCTTAATTTATTTAATATAATATTTAAATGCGGAAAATGAATACTGCCATGATTTAAATTCATCGTGCCTGTTATATTGGGTTGATCAAGCGTACCATTCATTTTTAAATGAGCAATCAGTTGCCCGGTTGGAATAGTCAGATCACGTACCCAATCATGCAGCCAATTGAAATGCGCAATATTAATTTTCGCAGTCCCCGTTATTTTTTTGCCCAGCCATTCTCCTTGAATGCAGACGTTACCTGCTTTGCCTGATTTTAAGCAAATATTATTTATTTTTACTTTATTTTTAGTGTAAAACAACTCAGCTGTTTTTTCCAATTGCCAAGTAATGCTGCGATTTAAGCCTATAGAAAATTGCTGTAATTTACCTAGCCATTGATTCTCTTTATCCACATGACCATCAATTTTTAAATGAATTAAATTACGGTGTATTTGCATATTTGCAAGAAGCGTGTGGTGATTAAAGTTACCGAGCAAATTTAATGAAATAGTGTGTATTTTTTCAGCATCATGTAATCGACTTTGTACGTTTATGTCAAAATGGGGATTAGAAAGGTCACCCTGTATCTTTCCATGCGAATCCAGATTGCCAGGCGTTCCCCCAAGCCAATTTTTTAATGAATGAAGTGCTATATGCCATTTAATGTGCCATGTATTTTTGTGTATAGCAGTAAGCTGCAGACTGCCATCTTTTGTTTCAATATGCGCATTATTTTCAGTGTGAATACTATTTTTATTATCGCCCGCGCTATTAATATGAAACGATAAAAACTTAATCCATTCTGGATTTAACAGTGAAAAATTTATTTTTTGCGCAATTAATTCAGCTTTCCATTGAAAGTGGGTTTTCCAGTGAATATTGAATTCCGCATTGAGTGTGCCATTGAGCAATAATTTATTAGGCGTATGCAATATCAAATTTTCTTGATTACCTGTTCCCGTCAGTTGCCAATTTGTGCGATCACCGGTTATCGCAAAATCCACAGCGTAGTTTGTTGGTTTTCCTGCTAATTGAAAATGTACTTGAAATGGTTTTGGTTTTTCAATCAGCGCAGAAAATTGTGTGTCCCATTTGTTTTTTGTAAATAGGGCGTGCAGAGATAATTTTTTTAATTGTATTAGTGTTTGTGTGGTTGGGTCGCTAAACGCACTGTCGACAATAGAAGCATGATTAATAATGAGTTGAAAAGAAAGCGAGTGGTTTTTTATCGAATTAATAAGTTGTTCGATGGCATTAATATTATTTGTTTTGGGCTTATTGCTGAGGGTTGTATAATGTAATGCGTTTATTTTTAATGTGTTGATGCGAATCTCTTTTTTAAATAAGCTCAAAGGCTCCCAGCTGAGATGTAATTTTTTTATATCAATGATTTGTTTAGTATCCTGATAATGTATTTGTTCCAGCGTTAATGGGCCGACAATCACACCGGATATTTTTTTAATAGTTAATTTTCCGGGTAAAAAAGGTGAAACAGAATCGATGGTAAATTGCAAACCTGCAGGCGTTAATAAAAAAGTGACCAACGCGCCTATTAAAATGACGAATATAAAAAGCGATCTTAACAATATTTTCATTATAAAACCGCTCCCATCGTGAACTGTAATGACCAGGGTTTGTTGTTTTGTGTAAACGCATTGGCATAGGTTAATTCCATTGAGCCTATTTCTGAAATCCAAGCGATACCGGGGCCAGCACCAGCGTTAATAGCATTAAAAATGTTATTATCACCTACTGTACCGGCGTCGATAAAGGCTGCAAGATAAAAAGCACCGACTACTTTTTGCTGAATTTCAGTGCTGGCGACCACTAAATTTCTGCCCGGTCCGATTGAGTTATAACCATAACCACGCACGCTGGTTGAACCACCAGCAAATAATTGTAACGATAAGGGTAAATTAACGATATTGGCAATATCGGTACGCCCAAGGTCAGAACGAAATAATAATCGAGTGTGTGTTTCTGAAATAGTATATAACGTTCGTAAATGCGCCTGTGCTTGAAAAAAATTCGTTTCTGATAAAATGCTTTTTCTTGCGCCTGTTAGCTGCATAGCAATGCTAATGCCTTTACGTGGATGTTCCGGGGTAACAATATTGCTGTATTTTAGGTCATAGATTGGGTAAACCAACTCAGTGGAGGTGAACGGTAACGTGGTGATATTGTATCGTTCATTTAAATATGCCAGCGTCAATGATTGAGACCAATTCCCGCGTGCCATCAAGTATGTTAGCCCAAATTTTACATTATGTGCATTACCTGTCGCTTGATTCATGTTGCTAGCACCAGCGCCAATCGTAAAATTATCATTTGCAGGGTCGACACCTGGAATAATATATTTTGCTGTTAAACTGCTGTTAGTTTGTGATGCGCGCAATAAGGTTGTAAAGCGTTGTCCGCTGTGGCCAATGTGTCTTAGTATCACGCCGGCCGTACCCCGTACGCCGGTGTCAGTGCCATAACCTAAACCAAAAGTATATTCTTTTGATTTCCGTGTAATTAATGAAAAGTGAATGGGGACAACATTATTTTCTACCGCTTTCAGGTTGGGTTTTGGCGTGACTTGATCAAATGCATTGCTTCGAACCAATCTTTCTTGCGATGCTGCTAATTTTTTTGCGTTATAATATTCGCCGGCTTGATAAGTTATAAATTTATTAAGGTAACTCGTATAAAAAGGTGTTTTTGAAAATGTGGTTTCACCAAATCGGTAACGGGGCCCAGTATTGAAAATAATAATAATGTTTGCTTGGTAGCGTGCTAAATTAATTTGAATTTGGTTTTTGATCATTTTCGCCTGAAAATAACCGCGTTTTGTCGCAAGATTATATAAATGAATTTTTGCTTTTTCGTAGTTTTGTGTATTTAAAGTTTGACCAATTTTAAAGGGTAAATCTTTTTTCCATTTTATAAACTCAGGATCGCTCGTGCCAGCACCATGTATTTCTATCTGCATGCCTGTGATTGGCAATTCACGCCCTAAGGTGACTTGAAATTTCACCAGCCAGCCTTTTTCTGTTCTGAGAAGTTGCGATTTTGCTTGGCAGTTGAAATACCCATAGGGTTTGACAGCGTCCTCGATAAAGCGTGGCGATTTATAAGCAAAATGCTTTGCTTCTTCATTGGTGACGGGTGTGTGTAAACGGGCGCGTAAATTTTCCAGGGTTGAGATGACATTTTTTTGGATCGTCTCATCCTGGATTCCTGTTATTTGAAAAGTGATGGGGATGTAAGGTTTTTTGGGTTGCGCGCATGCGCTCACGCTGAACATTATGCACAGGGTAAAACAAAGCAATAGGCGAATTATGTGATCTCTCATTGAAATGATTATACTGATTATTTATATGAGTGTCAGTGTCAGTGACTGTGAGCTCTGCTGTGTGAGCAAGGATGTAAGGATGCATGATATAACGCCCGCAACTGGCGTACTAGATATTACTAGACAATTATCAATGATTGCGGATAATTGTATCAATTTTACAACTGACACATCACAGTCACAGTCATTGTCCGGAGATTAAATGTCCACCAATCAAACCGCCTATCTCACTTTTTCACGTCAAGAGTGGCTGAATTTTAGAAACGATATGCCGTTGACCTTAACTGAGGCGGATTTGGCTGCGTTACACGGACAAATTGAGATGGTGTCATTAAAGGAAGTGGCGGATATTTATTTGCCGTTGTCGCGTTTATTGAGTTTATATGTTACTGCGATGCAATCTTTGCATCAGGCTAGCCAAAAGTTTTTGGGGAAGCCTGAACCGAAAGTGCCTTACATCATCGGTATTGCTGGCAGTGTGGCAGTTGGAAAAAGTATTGCATCACGTATTTTAAAAGCATTATTGTCGCGTTGGCCAAATCACCCGCGTGTCACGGTAGTGACAACGGATGGATTTTTATATTCCAATAAAACGCTTGAAGCCCAAGGGTTAATGAATCGAAAAGGGTTTCCAGAAAGTTATGATGTTAATGCATTATTAACTTTTTTAATTGAGGTAAAATCTGGAAAAAACAGTGTTAGCGCACCTGTTTATTCACATCAATTGTATGATGTTATTCCCAATGAATTTGTCAATGTGGATAAACCAGATATTTTAATTTTAGAGGGCATTAATATTTTGCAAGCGGGTGTACAAAAAACAGGGCAGGGGTCTCCTTTATTTGTATCTGATTTTTTTGATTTCTCACTTTTTGTGGATGCGGATATTGCAGTTATTAAAAAATGGTATATTGATCGTGTTGTTAAATTTTCACAAACAACTTTTCGTGATCCACAATCTTATTTTCACTATTTATCTAAAATGACACCAGAAGAAATCATGCCATTTGCTGAGCGTGTGTGGCATTCAGTGAATGAAGTGAATTTGCTTGAAAATATTTTGCCTTGTCGTGAACGTGCCCAATTGATTTTGAAAAAAAGTTCACAGCATGCAGTAGAGCAGGTGAAATTGCGTAAGCTATAGGAATGGGACATGTTCCTAATACATGATCTAGATCAACTTCCCCTAATGAATCCTTTGTTACAGTGAAATCGTTACTGTGAGGAGATCATTATGAAAAATCTTGTTATGATAACAGTCATTAGTATTTTCGTTTTATTGATATCATCGTCTAGCTTGGCATGCTGTGTTTGTATGACCTGCTGATTTTAAAGCGCTTGTTAAAGGAGTAACGCTATGAGAGAACAAGAAGGAATGACGTTAGCATTGCCGAGTGTGAAAAGTATAACAGAAGATGATGTTTCGGCTAGCAGACATCTCCTGCACCATGGTGGCAATACGCCTCATACACCAGCTTATAATGCGGCTCGTCCCATTATTGGGCCTGACGACAGCCTTACTGAAACTGCTGTTTCTGTGGCGCCAGAGGATTTACCCATTGTTGCTGATGAGTCGGCATTGCGGCGTATCATTTTTTATATTGGCGATCCTGTTAGAAATTATTCAGTTAAACAGGCTTTACTGTCAGAATTATTGCACAATTCTTTTGAAGCATTGGCGCCCTATGGCTTTTCTCCGTCAGAAGAAACACAAGCATTGCGTATACCCCCTTTTGTTATCGCAGTTTCAGCTGCGTTGACGATGATTGCTAATTTTTTGAATAGACGCTATGCAAAAAAAAATTCCGGTGAATATTTGGCTGCACAGGAATATATTTTTTCATTGTTATCCCCCCCTTTTTTATTTTTTATGTTTCAATTAGTTGCAGGTTCACAGGCGGTGTCACTTGGATGGCTTGTTGGATTGAGTGTATTTTGCTGGGTGACGTCTGCTATTTGCCTTTTTAAATATCAATTTGTTTCAGTGGAATCAACGTGTCAATTAATTTATTTAGATCGATTGAATCCAGAGCGTTTTTTAGAAGTGACTAAAGCTGAACGTTTGATTAATGTTGTTCGGATTGGCATTAAAACCAGTTTTGCTGCGGCCGTTCTTTTTGCAACAATTGACCGTGAACTAAACGGAAAAACAGAAGCGCTGGATGAAATGTGTTATGAATTGATCGCTGCCTTTTTTATCGCAATTGGTGTAATTAATTATAAATACCCGTTAACAGCACATCCTAAAGCTGCACAACATTATATGATGTTTTTAACGTTCATCGAAGTGGGGTCGTTAAGTTATCGCACAAATTCAGGCTTATTTGATTTTTTTGTTCGATTGGCTTGTCGAGGGGATTTTTGCTTGCCTGAATGGGAAAGGGTTTTTACGCGTATCTGTGCTGTTATTGCTGCTTGTGTCGGGTTGATTGCTGCATTTACAATGCTATTTAATTTTTCTGAAACCCACAAAAAGAATTTAGAAATAATTGATAGCATTGAAAAAATACCAGGATTTTTTAATGAAAAGAAGCAAATTGTGGAAGATAGGTTGAGTAGCGGATATGAAAAAACAAAAGCAGTTCTTTCAAGTTGTGCTGATTCGACTTCATCTGCGTTTCGGTTTGCAAGAGAAAAAATGAGTGGTTGTTGTCTGCGTCGCGGACATTTTGAAGTTGATGGTGAGAGTGATTCTAGTTCTCAAAATTCTCAAGAAGGTGTTTACCACCCAGCATGACAATTTCAACTTGACATATCGTATCGTCAGTCTTAGAGTCTCTCATGTTTTTTTATTGCAGGGACTCGATGGTGAAATTACGAACTATTTTTCTGATTGGATGTACATTACTTCTTAGCGGCTGTCATTTTGCGATTTTAAATCCAAAAGGGATTATCGCTGCCAGCGAGAAAAAAATATTTGTTGAGTCAATATTGTTGATGTTGGTTGTCGTTGTGCCTGTCATCATTATGTCGATCGTTATTCCTTGGCGCTATCGCGCAAGCAATACAAAAGCGACTTATAAACCTGATTGGTCGCATAGTTTTCTGATGGAAGCGATTTGGTGGACGATTCCCTGCGTTATTATTGTCATTTTATCTGTGTGGACTTGGATTTATACACACTCATTGGATCCTTATCGTCCGCTTGCTGCCGACAAAGACACTGTGATGATCGAAGCAATTGCACTCGATTGGAAGTGGCTATTTATTTATCCTCAAGAACATATCGCAACGGTTAATTTCATGGAAATTCCTGTGAATAAACCGGTTCGATTGTTTATTACGGCTGATGCACCAATGAATTCACTTGAAATTCCACGTCTTGCTGGTCAAATTTATGCGATGACCGGCATGCAAACTAAATTAAATATTTTAGCAACTTCCGTAGGTACCTATTCAGGATTATCCACTAATTTTAGCGGTAATGGATTTTCTGGTATGAGATTTAAGGTAAAAGTAGTAGAGCCGATGGAATATAATGCATGGTTGGCAATGGCAGAAAAGTCACCGAAGCATTTAACGAGTGCTGCTTATAATGAATTAATTAAACCAAGTGAAAATAATGCAGTCGAATATTTTTCTCATACAGAGCCGGGTTTGTTTTCAGCATCAATTATTAAGTACATGGGGCCAATGCCAGGGATGAAGTTGGGTTATGAAAGCACGGCACAAGGGACATCATCATGACATTACACCAAATAATATTCGGCAATCTCACTGCGCAATCTATTCCGCTTGATAATCCAATCGTGATGGGCGCAGGTGGCATGATGGCATTGATTGCCTTGTTTGCGTTGGGTGCAATTACATATTATAAAAAATGGACTTATTTATGGACTGAATGGTTAACGTCCATCGATCATAAAAAAATTGGCATCATGTATTTAATTCTTGCAATGGTGATGCTGTTACGTGGATTTTCTGATGCAATTATGATGCGCACGCAACAAGCGATGGCGGTTGGAAAAAATGTAGGTTATTTACCTCCGCAACATTTCGATCAAATTTTCACAGCGCATGGCGTTATCATGATTTTCTTTGTTGCGATGCCATTGATGTTTGGACTATTAAACATGGCAGTCCCTCTGCAAATTGGTGCGCGCGATGTGGCATTCCCTTATTTGAATTCATTGAGTTTGTGGCTGACAGTTGTTGGTGCCATGTTGGTGAATATTTCGCTGGTTGTCGGAAAATTTGCAGCAACGGGTTGGTTAGCTTATCCGCCCTTATCAGGCATTATTTATAGTCCAGGTGTGGGTGTTGATTATTATATTTGGGCATTACAGATTTCGGGTGTGGGTAGTTTATTATCCGGTATTAATTTCATGGTAACAATTTTTAAAATGCGTTGCCCCGGCATGACATGGATGAAAATGCCTGTTTTTACTTGGTCTGCATTGTGTTCAATGATTTTGGTTGCACTTGCATTTCCTATTTTAGCAGGAACATTAGGAATGCTTTTCCTGGATCGTTTTTTTGGCATGCATTTTTTTACGGCAAGTCATGGCGGAAATGCAATGATGTATATCAATTTGATTTGGGCTTGGGGACATCCAGAAGTTTATATCTTAATATTACCCGCATTCGGCATTTTTTCTGAAGTGGTTGCCACATTTTCTCGAAAAAGATTGTTTGGGTATGCATCGATGGTTTATGCGACAGTCTCAATTACCTTTTTATCATTTATCGTTTGGTTGCATCACTTTTTTACGATGGGGTCGGGTGCGAATGTCAATGCTTTTTTCGGCATTGCCACTATGATTATTGCTATTCCAACTGGCTTAAAAATATTTAACTGGTTGTTTACGATGTATCGTGGACGCGTCACATTTTCTGTTCCCATGATGTGGACAATTGGATTTATCAGCACATTTGCAATTGGTGGTATGACAGGGGTTGTTATGTCATTGCCACCAGTGGATTTTCAGTTACATAACAGCGTATTTCTAGTAGCGCATTTTCATAATGTCATTATTGGTGGTGTTGTATTCGGTTATTTCGCGGGTGTGACCTATTGGTTTCCCAAAATATTTGGCTTTAAATTAAATGAAAAATGGGGGCGTCGTTCTTTTTGGTGTTGGTTAGTTGGTTTTTATGTGGCGTTTACACCGCTTTATGCATTGGGATTAATGGGGATGACACGTCGACTGGACCATTACAGTGCAGGATTAGGTTGGCATCCATTATTATTAGTTGCCGCAGCGGGTGCTGGCATTATTGGAATGGGTGTTGCTTGTCAATGTATTCAAGTTTACGTGAGTATTAAAGAACGTCACTTTACTCGCGATCTAACGGGCGATTCATGGGAAAATGGACGCACATTGGAATGGTCGATTCCATCACCTGCGCCATATTATAATTTTGCGGTGACGCCGAATGTGCACGCCCGCGATGAATTTTGGGATATGAAAGAAAAAAAATCGGTAAATGCTAACATTGTGCCGCAAACCCAGTATGATGATATTCATATGCCTCGTAATACTTCAACTGGTTTTATTATTGCGATTTTCAGTGGTCTTTTTGGATTTGGTATGGTGTGGCATATTTATTGGATGGTTGGGATGGGGTTAATTGGCATTTTTTCAGCGGTTATTGCACGCACATTTAATAAAAATTTGGATTATTATATTAAATCGGATGAATTGCTTGCAATGGAAAATGCAAGAGCGGGAATTTTGTTGAAAGCTCAAAGCTCAGAGCGTGAGCGGGTGGAAGCTTTAATATAAGCTCACTTGAGCGTTCGTAAGCGGAGGCTACGAAGCGATTAATTGAATTTAACGATAAATTATCTAGAGTGAAAATATTTTAACGAGAGAATCATGACAGCAATAACAACAGATCACCACCACGATCATCAACTCCACGCAGATGAGACGGATGTATTTGGTTTTTGGATTTACATCATGACAGACTGTGTTTTGTTTGCAACTTTATTTGCCGCATTTGCCGTGTTGCATACGGCTAATTTTACGGGTCCTACCTTGAAACAATTATTTAGTTTGCCTTATGTCTTAGGTGAAACCATGTTTTTATTGGCCAGCAGTTTTACTTATGGGCTTGCAATGCTGGGTGTATACAAAAAAAGTCGAGGGACGGCCGTATTTTGGTTGATGATTACTTTTGTTTTAGGTTTATCATTTGTTGTGATGGAAGTGCGTGAATTTATGCATTTGTATGCAGATGGTAACAGTTGGCATATTAGCGCTGCATTATCTGCATTTTTTACTTTAGTTGGTACGCACGGAACACACGTTTCGATTGGTTTAATTTGGATGGCATTGATGATTTTTCAAGTGCTGAAATATGGAACGGCACCTTCAGTCAATAAAAGATTAACGTATCTAGGTTTATTCTGGCATTTCCTTGATATTGTTTGGATTTTTGTATTTACCATTGTGTATTTAATGGGTGTCATATAATTTGCGATGTACTCATTGACCAATAAAACAAGAGAATTAATTATGTCTAATAACGAGCAAGTGATTACAATTAAATACGGTGCAAAATTAAAAACATTAAAATCCTATCTGATCGGATTGTTTTTGTCGCTTCTTTTGACATTCACTGCATTTATTTGTGTGGGTGATCATCTGCTTCCTGATAAAGCACTTTTTATTTTAATTACAGCCTTGGCAGTTGCGCAATTATTTACACAGGTTATTTGTTTTTTGCGACTTAATATGTCTGATGAAGGGCGCTGGAATAGTTTGGCATTTGTATTTACATTTATCGTTGTTTTTGTATTGGTCGGTGGGTCACTCTGGATTATGTATAATCTAAATTACAATATGATGTAACGTTTACAGTGAATTTTAACAGTGCCAATGGAAACGAGAGCGCTAGCGACCGTGAAACTTTGCACTATTGTAAATCTAGGTTTAACAATAAGGTTAAAGCTGCTATTGTACATTTTAGCTTTCTGCCCTAGGAAAAATAATGGAAAACGACAGTACTTTTTATGACGTTACGGTTAGAAGTGGCGGGTATGTTTTAGCAGATTTATGTGCTCATCCATTTCTTACTGTTTGGACATCACAACAGGCAAAATTTTTTGAAAAAAAAATATCCGTATTTAATGTCATTTATGAAACATATAAACAAAAACGCTTTTTTGATGGATTTAGTATGCAGGCAATTTCTGCTGTGCCAGGTACTTTTTTATATTTAAAAGGCAGGGAATTATCGCTGACATTATTGGGTGATAATTATTTTGGTCAAACTATGCAAGGGCCAATGGGTGTTGGATTGGGAATGCTATTATGGTCACCCACATCGCGACTTACTATGTTGCAGCAAGCATCCAATAAAAAAGATTTTTTAAATTCTTTTAATCAGTTGTCTCTTTTAGGTAAAAGCAAATCTATTTGGAAAAAAGAGGGTGTGCGTGGATTTTATCGTGGAACATTAGGGTTAACCTGTTCGTTTTCCGTGACGGATGCGTTGGGTTCTTTGTTACAAGCGCAAATCTTAAAATGTTATCCGGAAAATGATCGTCAACATGCTTGCCCGCAGATACTTTCAACCAGTATTGCTTTTACACTGGCAGCCTTTGCAACTTCCCCGATTGAAATAGCTGTTTGTCATCTTAAAATTCAGGAAAGCAATCCAGAAAAACTATTATCAAAAACATTGCCTGAAGCTGCAAAAGCAATTTATTTATTGAGGGGGGTTCGTGGGTTTTTTCATGCAACGCCAGCACTCGTAGCGCATTCTGTAACATGGCATATGATTTTGCCATTTACAACACTTTGCCCCACGCAGGGAGCACATTAAGAACAGGTACGAAATAACTTGGACAAGTTATTCAAGTTATTTCGTACCTGTTCCTTACATAGAATTTATATTAGAGCGCGGCCCGCTATGCGGTTCTCTGCAAGTTCAGCAGGTTGTCCGTTTTTCCCGTACTGCCTATCGAATTCAGCAAAAAGAGAAGGCGCGCTTTTATTACCGTTCATGCGCTTTTTAAAATCCAATGCTGTTGGTGCATTGGGTGGGGTAGGTAATGGTGCTGAAGATTCTGATTGCGCAATCGGCGACGCAGGTGTTGCGGCTGAATCAGTTAAGCCATTTCTGGATTCTGCACTGTTTCTTGTTACCGCTTCATTCAGCAATTCAATTGGTCGTATTTCGCGTGCTACAGAATTTTCTTCTGGTTGAGGAGAGTCTGCGAAAACTTTTGGTCTTCTCTTTGTTTCTGGGTTTTTAGTTTTTGGCGTTGTCATAATATTTCTCACTTAGGTTTTATCAAAATGCATATTGTATATGCTAAATCTTAATGTTTTATGAAATGTGCATGACTGACTATTTTGTCGTGTACAGAGTGGTACCACAAATCACCGGAACACCTTAATATTCTCTTCATTTAACCATAGTAAAATAAGCAAATCGGTAATTTCTGCTTTTGCATTAGCAGTGTTAACATAAATAAAAAATTAATTAAAACACCGGGGGTGTTTAAGATGTTGAGAACAACGAATATTGGCAGCCTCTTTAGTCCTCGCCAACCAAGAGAATCTTTGCCGGTGAAATTGCCCTGTAAAGCCAATGCAAATGCACTATCGCATGTTTTTATGGATATGGTTATTTCTGGGCAGCACTTTAATTTAGAGGAATTAGAAGGAAAAATTCCTGTGGGTGTAATAGTTCCTCAGGTGTTTATACAAGGCTTTTCACCAGAAAATTGCAGAGCTGTCAGAGAAGAAAATTTTCAGTTTTTTCAAACCGGGGAGAAAAGAAAACGTTTATTAACATTATTAGAAGCGAGAGAAGAAAAGTTTTTAGCACCTTATAATGAAATAGTCCAAAATTCTCGTCTGAGCTTTGAAGAACAATTTTTATCTGATGGGACGCCTGAAAAAAAATATGAAGATTTTATCCAGTTTTTAACAAAAGTACTGAACTATCGAGAAAAAATTGAATCTGCTATTTTCGCCACCAGTCAACAATTTATCAATTGTGCTGAGCATGCTGCAATGGCTTTTGTGAATGAACTGTTTTCTGCTCTGCAAAAAGAGTGTAAACAAGTTTTTCATTTTGTTCATCCACAATCATCAAAAACACCTGCTAATGATCATGTTTATTTAGTATGCGGCAGTACGACACTTAAGCCATGTTCTATTTCAGCAGATGTGAATGGTGTTAAAAATATTCTAGCTGAAATGGATGGCACTATTATTGATTATTGGAATAACCCAATGGCAGGGGGTGTAAAATTACCTGCTGCACAAGCAAGAGCCCAATTTAATCAATATGGACCTTTGGTTGCAGAAATATGGGATTCAATCACAGTAGAAGAATTCTCTGCAAAAGAAATTCATGATGAAATAGAACAATCTATTTTTTCTCAAAAAGAAAAAGATTTTTTAATGAAATATGCGGGTCCGCGACTGACTGATGTAATGATGTTAGGTATAGCACCTTTATCTGATGGTACAAGTACAAAGCATTTTTCGCCATCAACTTGAAAACCAAGCAGGCTGCTGTGTGTTTTATGAATAGCGAAAACAAACCTGTCAATTCTTCGGCAGATTACAATTGAACCGATGGTTTCTGACGATCTCAACCCAGTATCTCGTTGGCTTTAAAAATATGACGAACTTAAATTACATGTCGAGCCAAAAATAAGTTCCCGTTATCGCACACCAGCTTCTTTGAAAAAAATAGCAGAAGAACATATCTGAAAAGAAATCATCGTGAGCATTCAAAGCTGCAGCACGAACATAACAACAATATCTTTATTATTTCTTTATGGTGATTACAAATGGTTGATGATTTTCTATCAGGTGTTAAGAAACATCTGCAATAATACTATTTTTCAAGCGATTTACCTGTCCCTTTAATGCAAGCACTTAATGCGGAAGTAGATTGCTATAGGGCGCATTGTACGAAAAAAATTTCTAACTGTTTAGGAAATTGTGCGAAAATGTGCGAAAAATGAATGGATTTGGGTTCATCGAGTTGCTGCTTTGCGCAGGACAAAATTTTTAAATAATTTTCAGAAGTAATGCAAAACAAACAAGGAATGAGTATTTTTAGAACAAAAATGAAGTAACTCGCTGATTTTTAAAAAAATCCGTATAATCTTTTCTGCGAAAAAAAGAGGTTA
>MGXX01000028.1 GCA_001801515.1 Gammaproteobacteria bacterium RIFCSPHIGHO2_12_FULL_38_11 | reverse complement strand
TCTTAAGGAATGTCTCAAGGTTTTTCAACCGGTTATCCCGCTAAACATGCCTGCTGGAGCCGTTTTATGAAATTTTGTCCTGCGCAAAGTTAAATTAGTTTTTGTAGTTGTATCTAATTCAAACAACATACTGTAACCTTCTCGACTAAACAACTTAACAATAAGAGACATTATAATGAATTTTGAAGCATTGGGCTTATCAGCCCCCATTTTAAAAGCCCTTGACGAACAATCGTACAAAACACCCACAGCAATTCAAGCAAAAGCAATCCCCCTTATTATCGAAGGCAAAGATGTAATGGCTGCTGCACAAACCGGCACAGGCAAAACCGCTGGATTTACCCTGCCTATTTTAGATCGTTTATCTCAAGGTGAGCGTGTTCGCCCTGCGCACATTCGCACACTGGTGTTAACACCCACACGTGAATTGGCAGCTCAAGTGGCACAAAGTGTTGCCACCTACAGCAAATACCTTTCCATCACCTCTTCTGTTGTTTTTGGCGGTGTAAAAATAAATCCCCAAATTGCGCGATTACGCAAAGGAATCGATATTTTAGTAGCAACACCTGGACGCTTACTTGATTTATATCAACAAAATGCTGTTAATTTTAGCCAAGTTGAAGTGTTGGTGCTAGATGAAGCTGATCGCATGTTGGATATGGGTTTTATTCACGATATCAAAAAAATTATTGCATGCTTACCCAGAAAGCGCCAAAATCTCTTGTTTTCAGCTACTTTTTCAAATGATATTCGTCAGCTCGCAAAAGGATTAATGCATAATCCTGTTGAAGTTTCTGTCACACCACCCAATTCTACTGTGAATACAGTTGAACAGTGGGTTCACCCTGTCGATAAAAAACAAAAAACACCGCTACTTTCGCATTTAATTTGGGAAGGCAAATGGGAACAGGTTTTGGTTTTTACCAGAACCAAGCATGGTGCAAATCGTTTAGCGGAATATTTAATTCAAGATGGACTGCAAGCGGTTGCGATTCACGGTAATAAAAGTCAAGGCGCACGAACACGTGCTTTAGCTGATTTTAAAGCGGGAAAAGTACGTGTTTTGGTTGCAACGGATATTGCAGCGCGTGGTTTGGATATTGAATTATTACCACACGTTGTCAATTTTGATTTGCCGCATGTTGCAGAAGATTATATTCACCGCATCGGCAGAACAGGGCGTGCTGGTGCTTCTGGTCAAGCAGTCTCTTTGGTGAGTGCGGATGAATCTCAACAATTGGCCGACATCGAACGTTTAATCAAACAAAAATTAACGCGAAAAGAAATTTCAGGCTTTGAAGCAAAACACACTGTCCCTACAGAAAATACTTCACATCGTCGTCCACCGCGTTCAAATCAATTTAAAAAACCGGATGTCCGTTATCGCAGTAAAGAACCTTCTGGAAATTTTCGTTCTGAAAAGGATAATCGATCAAAAAGAAGTAACGAATGGGTTGGCGGTAGAAATGATCGCTCAGAACGATCCGATCGTCCTACAAAAACCGAATGGACGCCAAGACCTGATCGCTCAACAAGAACCGAACGCACTTCAAAACCAGACTTTTCAGGTAGAACGTCACGACCGAGCAATAATCGCGCTCGCCCGACGACAAGAACAAAATAATGTCATTGTAGTGATGGTATTATACTAACAGGTAAACGCACCAAATCGTGTTTTGCGATTTTGGTGCGGCGAGAAATACTCATCTTCAGACGCACCAAATTCACTTTTCTGCTTTTGGTGCGTCTGAAAATTACTTCGACCAATACGTTAACACCGGATCAACAACACGAATAACGCCATTTTCTAGCTTCTCAATTAAATCATGTTTTAGTAAAATTTTGACTGCCCCTGAAATTCCTTTAGGTGTCAAATCGGTTTTTGTAACAAAATCTTTTGCAGTAGGTTCTTTCAATTCAACTGCTCGTGCAATTTCACATAATAATTTTTTCTGTTTAACACTTAAAAATTCAACGTCTTTTGCAACAGAACCCTGCTCTTCACGACAAATTCTTTCCCAGCAATGCGTTACACTTTCGTCTGCTGGCAATGTTTCGGATTCAAATAAATAACCGCACAATATACTCATATAATAGGGATGTAATTTCGTTACCAAAAAAATTTCTTTTAATGATTCATCTGATAAAACTTTTTTCCATTTTAATTTTGCCAATGCATTAATAAAATTTTCATAATGCCCCGCTAAAATTCTTTGTACCGGTATTTTATGGCAAAGCTTATATAATGGTCTGCTGCGATCTTCAAACATCATGCTTAACAAATGTCTGCTGCTACCAGAAAAAATAAAACTGATATTTTTTGTTTTTTGTGCCACAAATCGCAATGATGATTCTACTTCATCTGCGATAGGAGATCCTGATAATGCTTGTATTTCATCGACAAAAATCACCGCATGTTTTTTATATTTAACGAGCAGCGCATCAATACTGAGCAATAATGATTTCAAATCTTTTTGTGTTTCCATCGATCGCGGAGATAATGCAAATTCAAACCCTAAATCACCCACTCGAACAGACACGGAAATATTTTTAAGTAAAGATTCTAATTTTCGAATTGCCATTTCAGTGGGTTTGATTATTTTTGATATGAGAATGCCGATTCCATGATAAAACTCACGCATTACAGATTCAGCATCTGATTTCATAAATAAATCAATATAAGCGTATGGAAGTTCGGACGACTCAATTGCACGCAGGGCAAGGCTTGTTTTTCCATAACGGCGAGGGGAAATTAATAGTGTGTGTGTAGTTTGCTGGATATTTAAAGCAATTCGAGCCAACTCTTCTGTGCGATTACAAAAGCCTTTTCCAAATGCGATGCCGCGGTTGAATACATTATCTATCGTCATATTACGCTCTCATTTCATTGTAGTGTTGGTATTATACTAACAGTATAATACCGATAGGTAAATGAAAATGAATTCTAACGTAAGCGCACTTACTATGATTTAAATTACCGATTAGGTTTTGGCGCATCGACGACTGTTTTCAATTTTTCTTTAATGGCTGTTGCCTTGTCTGCAAGGCTCTCATTGGAAGTGATTAGGATGTTATATATATCAAGATGAGATTTTTTATAATTTACATCAAAAAGGTATCTTGCACAGTGATTTTAGTTTAGATAATTTTACAATAGAAGATTCTGGTGAGATTCATTTAATAGATTTTGGCAAATCAACTTTGCTTTTTTCATCTGATGATGCGAATCATGATTCATTACAGTTTTTGATTTTTTTAAAAAGGGTTGGATTATCGGATGATCAACTATCAGGTTTGACTAAATACGTTAACCCATCATCTATGGCAAAAATTTATGTTAAATTACTTTTTTTGCATTATGACATTTCGGCGGATATAACTGGATTTACAAATAAGCAGTGTGCCGAAATAATGCGGTCTTATATAGAAAATAAAAATACTCCTAAAGGACAGGAAATAATAGTGGATTTTTCAAAAAAGCAACCTGAAAAAGAAAATGCAAAATCCATTTTAGAATTAGATAAATTTATAGAATATTGCCTTTCTAACTTTGACATCACTGAAAGAAAAAAACGTTGGGATATAGTTAAAAGTAATTTGCCAGAATTAAGTACTGATAATTTTTTTATGTTACTAAGGTTTGGGGTTTTTGATGATAAAAATAAGGAGGATAATGAAATAATTTTTAATTTATGTAAAAACACCTTAGATGAAATCAACGCTGATCAATTAATTTCACTAATCTCAATGTTTTCTAATGGCGATCAATATGCAATGATTTGGCATTCCATTGAAAATAGATTAGATACGTTGATTGAAAATGTTTTGATTGAAAACATAGAGCAATTCGCTGCGCTGTATACATGCGATGTCTTTAATGATGCTCAACTTGAGCAGATTTTAAAATCTGCTGAAAACAAATTTTATGAATGGTGCAAACAAGATCCTAGTTTAGAAGAAAAATTACTTGGCTGGGATCAATTGAGTGAAACACATCGTAATTTTGTTTCAAGGGCAATTCATAAAAATGTTGTAGAAGAGGTCAGCGTTGATCCATCTGCCGCTGCGTTAGTAGCTAACCGATATTCACTCATTTGTAAGCTGCCGCCGGGACCTCATCAGCCGGCAGAACCTTCAGCCCAAGATGATCAAGAGAACACGACACCGGGTGTGGAGGGTCTTAAGAGAGGTTTGTAATTTCGTTGTAGTGATAATATTATACTAACAGGTAAACGCACCAAATCGTGTTTTGCGATTTTGGTGCGACGAGAAATACTCATCTTCAGACGCACCAAATTCACTTTTCTGCTTTTGGTGCGGCGGGAACTACGATATACTAAACGCACCAAATTCACTTTTCTGTTTTTGGTGCGGCGAGAAAAACATAGACTTCGGCGCACCAAAATACATAGTCGAGGTATTAACATGTCAGAATCATTCGTAGGGCGCAGCAAAGAACTCCGTGAATTAAAGCAAATTCAAGAACGTGAATCTGCCAACTTGGTTGTTGTGCAAGGACGCCGCCGTATTGGAAAAAGCAGACTAATTGAAGAATTCGCAAAAGATCAAAAATTCTATTGTTTTATTGGTACAGCACCCACAAAAAAAACCACGGCGCAAATGCAAATGGATGAATTTGCACGGCAACTTTGCGAACAATTTTCTTTGCCTAAATTTGCAATGCAAGACTGGGGTGATTTATTGACAATGCTCTATAAACAAGTCAGCAAAAATCGCGTTGTCATCTTATTTGATGAAATTTCTTGGATGGGGTCATTAGATGCAACTTTTCTGGGAAAATTAAAAAACGCATGGGATACACAATTTAAAAAAAACCCGAAACTAATGCTGGTTTTATGCGGTTCGGTTTCATCATGGATTGAAGAAAATATTATTTCAAGCACGTTATTTTTGGGTCGCCCAACATTATATTTAACACTCCATGCACTGCCATTACCAGAATGTAATCAATTTTTGAAAGCACAGCATAGCCATATTTCACCTTATGAAAAATTAAAATTGTTATCTGTCACTGGCGGTGTTCCACGCTATTTAGAATTAATCAATATAAATTTAAGTGCGGAAGACAATATCAGGGCAATGTGTTTTTCACCGAACGCACCTTTACTCAACGAATTTGAACGTATTTTTTCAGATATCTTTGGTACCCGAAGTAAAATATATAAAGAAATTATTCAGTTATTGGCGAAAGGATCAGTTAGCTTGGAAGATATTTTTGAAAATTGTGGCAGAACAAAAACAGGCGATTTTAGCGTTTATTTAAATGATTTAGAAACAGCGGGATTTGTTTCTCGTGATTTTACATGGAACTTAAATAACAACAAACAATCAAAACTCAGCCATTACAGATTGAAAGACAATTATGTCCGATTTTATTTAAAATATATCGCGCCGAATAAAACAAAAATAGCAAAAGGGCTTTTTAATGAAAATTCAATCACCACATTGCCCGCCTGGGAAAGTATTCTGGGATTACAATTTCAAAATCTTGTTTTAAATAATGCCATTGAAATTATTAAGAAATTAGAAATTCCATTAGAAGATGTACAATTTGTAAATTCTTTTTTTCAACAAAAAACAAAATCTCAGCCTGGTTGTCAAATTGATTTATTAATTCAAACAAAATACAACTGTTTATTTGTCTGCGAAATAAAATTCTCAAAAAATAAAATACCCGTTTCAATTATTGACGAAGTTCAGAAAAAAATAACCAGTATAAAAATGCCTAAAAATGTCTCTTGTCGTCCTGTATTAATTCACGTCAATGGCGTAGCGCCCGCTGTTTTAGAAAAGCGTTATTTTTCCAGGGTAATTGATTTTGGGGAGATTTTGGTAGAATGAGTCGATAGCCTGTAGAGACGACGATTTATTGCGTCTCTACAATTGCATTTTTTGAATCCGTTAGATGTTATTTATGGGGTGCTGCCGTAGTTTCTTCTGGATTTAGCAGTGCTTTTATACCCAGTATCCTGCTTTCAGCGGTAACTGTGCCTTTTACTAAGGTATTTTTCAATTTACCGCCATCGTATTTAATAAGCGCCTCTTTTGTTGCCTTACCGGAATAACCTTAATTTAATACAGAGTGAAGCTTATTCAAAGCCAATGACACATACCATTTTTTCAAGAACCGATGAATTAAAAGTACTAGCGTCACTCTACTCTTCTGGAAGACCCGAGTTTCTTGCTATATTCACAAAACTCAACACCAACCACTTCGAACCCAGATTTTCAAAATGAAGTAATAAATCAGGCAATGGCGTCTTAAGCGATAATTTTGACGCTCGCAATCACCCCCTTTGAAAAACATGGGTATCTACACAAGTCTTTGCTTAACGAATAAAAGCGACAAAGCAAGCGCTTGAATTTTACAACGCATTTGCCTCAGAGCCCCGAGCGTTAGCGAGTGGAAGCGACGGAGCACGAAAATAAACCCCAACCTGAAATTGCTACTATAAAAATCTATCGTAAAACTCAATCCCGTGCTCCGTCGCTTCCGCTCGCTAACGCTCGGGGTTCTGAGCTGGATATATATCAGGAATCGGCATATTCCACGTATCCTTAAAATCATCAAACCATTTTTCATAATGGCAAGCGATTTTGCAACCCTGTTGATTCACAACATAATTCATTAAGAAATAAAACCTGGCTTTTGAAAGAACAGGCGGCGTACTGCCATGTCGTATCCAATAAGGCCTGCCTTTATTTTCAGGATTTAAAATATTTAAATTTCTAGAAGCATATGCCTTGAATTTACCCATTACATATTCAGCAGTATTTTTTGATTCCACGACAATATGAACATGATTGGTTCTCACATTTATCGCAAATAATCGCCAATGACAATAATCACAAACAGAAATAACTGTTTGCATGACATTTATTCACTGCTTTGTATTCATTACAAATGGTTCATAGGCTAAATTATTTTTCATTTTTTCAAAACGACTTTTATCTGGTTTGATTCGTGGTGTTCCGTAAGTATTATTTTTTCTGCGATCAACACTTTCACGCTCATCAAAATACAACCAATTTCCATACGTTGCAAACGTAATGAAATAAGCGTATTGGGTGCCGGTTTTATGTGGGTCAATTATTTGCATTTGCGTAAGATAACAAATGCAAAAAAAATTTAGTACCGTAGTTTGCATAATAAATTCAACTCAGAGCCCCGAGCGTCAGCGAGTGGAAGCGACGGAGCACGGGATTGAGTTTTACGATAGATTTTTATAGTAGCAATTTCAGGTTGGAGTTTATTTTCGTGCTCCGTCGCTTCCAC
>MGXX01000027.1:35495-38342 GCA_001801515.1 Gammaproteobacteria bacterium RIFCSPHIGHO2_12_FULL_38_11 | reverse complement strand
AGGTTTATATGAAAGATCAACATAGACGTACAGATTCAGGCGAGTCAACCGCAAGCCTACAAACCATTCACTCCGGCTATGGCGCTGCTGATGCCCCATTGCTTTTTAGCGATTTTGGACAATCAACCATTCCCACTACTGGCAAATTATTCACATCCGAATTTGCAAAACGCACTTATCATGCATTGCATGCTGCTTCTACTGAAGAAGGTAATCGTGCACCTTTATCGCTGTTTCAAAAAGAATGTCTTTGGATGAGATCTAAAATGGAATCGTTGGCTATTTCGGATAATGCTGCTATTTCAACATTCATATCAGAATTACGCGGTGTTGTTATGACCATCGAGAAAAATATTTTATCAAATCAAACGCAAGTTTCGCAGGCTAGAAATTTATTTAAAGTTTTGGTTAATCAATTATTACTAGATATTCAGCTCTTTATTATGCAAAGACGTCCTGATTTAAAATTACCGACTGAAGCAAGCAATCCTGAAATTAATTTGGACACAAGAGTTGAAGAATGTGATTATGTTAATTATTCCAAAACAGAGTTGCCTGCTGATGAAAACTTATTTTCTGCTACCTTTGCAAAATCAATTTATGAAATAATCATGCAAGACGCGACAGCAAAGAATACAATGCACGTTTCAAAAGAGTGCCTAGCAGTGAAAGAAAAAATGGAAGCAGCAAAAACAGTGCTAGAGCTTGCAGCAGTGTTTAATCAATTAAGTACAATGCAGTATTCTTTAAGGGATAAAGTTTTTCAAGCGGCAATAACGATTATTTTAACTAATATTCAGCAATATATTCTGTCGACGCATCCTGAAATACCAGATAGGATTGCGAAAAATATAAATCAAGCAAAAGCTTCGTGTGAAGACAATAATGCTACGAACTGTGTGGAATGTTGTTGGATGATGCTTTGCATTCCGAATGCAGCTGTTCAAGTGCCGACATTGAGTTTGTTAGGGTTTAGTATACAATTTTTGCTTCATTTTATATCGTGTGGATTGTTTGTGAGAGATTCTGTTGACTGCCTTCCTCTTCTTAAGAAAGAAGATCAATTGGCTTGTGGTAATACTGCCTACTGCATTTTGCCTTACGAAAGAGCAGCAATTGCAGAAAATAAATCTGGATTTTTCACACCGCTTGCTTCAATCTATCGTTCTTACAATTTATGTAGCGACGCTTCTGCTGCAGCTTCAGTTGCTTATAAGCAATATAATGAATTGTACGCAGCGCATTCGTTATTACCGTCAACGCCACTCATGCGATAAATTATGCTAAACCGTGTTCGCATTGTTTTAGTTAACACAACACACCCTGGCAATATCGGCGCCGCTGCCAGGGCAATGAAAACAATGGGGCTTGCACAATTGGTTTTAGTATCCCCTGAAAAATTTCCGCATCATGAGGCAACTTTTCGTGCTGTGGGGGCAGATGATTTATTAGAAAAAGCGCTGGTGGTTGATTCAATTGCAGGCGCCTTAAAAAATTGTGATTGGGTGATAGGGGCAAGTGTGCGACAACGCAAATTATCGCGCCCTATTTTAGACCCTAAAAACTGTGCACAAAAAATTCGCGATGAATTGGCAGGAAATGTGGCCATTGTTTTTGGCAGAGAAAGCAGTGGATTAACCACAGAAGAATTATCCCTTTGTCACGATCAAGTATCCATTCCCACCAATCCTGATTTTAGTTCATTAAACGTTGCGTCTGCTGTGCAAGTGATTGCGTATGAATTGCGAATGGCGATGTTGTCGGATAAAAATAAAGTGGTCATTAAGCCCTGTCCGCAAGACCCTTTGGCAAATGCTGATGAAGTCGCTGGATTTTATGAACATTTAAGAAGAACATTACTGGATTTAAAATTTTTAGACCACAAGCAACCGAAACGTTTAATGGAACGTTTGCAATTATTGTTTAACCGTTCGCATTTGACGGTGACTGAGTTAAATATATTGCGTGGCATATTGAGGGCGATTGGGGATCGATGATGCACGAGGTTCCATTTCCAGCAAAACTTGTTATGATGCAAGAAGTGTCGTAAAAAAATAAGGAAATAACCGTGTCAAAAGCTTCCGTATTGCAGAATAACGAACCTTTAATTCCAGCCTCAACCAAACTCCCCGAATTCACATTTAAAGTAATTATATTATCGATTATTTTGGCTGCAGTGATGTCGGCTGCAAATGCCTATTTGGCCTTGAAAATTGGGATGACGATTTCCGCTTCAATTCCCGCATCCGTGTTAGCAATCGGTATCTTACGCTTCTTTAAAAATTCCAATGTGCTCGAAAGTAATTTAATTCAAACAGCAGCCTCTGCGGGTGAAGGTGTGGCTGCAGCTATCGCTTTTATTTTGCCAGCCATGATCTTTATTCATGCGTGGCATGGATTTGATTATTGGGAAACGGCTGGTGTTACCATTTTAGGTGGGTTACTCGGTGTTTTTTTCTCTATTCCTTTACGTCGCGTGATGTTAAATATGAAAACCTTGCGTTTTCCTGAAGGGACAGCGGTGGGTAATGTCTTGCGTGTAACAACAGAAAACCGCGCAGGTAATAGCCATATGAAACGTTTGATTCAAGGAATCAGTATTGGCGCAATCATGATATTTTTCCAAACGGGTATTCAAGTTTTTTCTGATGGCATGCGATATTGGTTTACAGCGGGAAAATTAGTATTTGGTGCAGCTTTGGGTTTTTCTCCTGCTATGTTTGCAGCGGGCTATATTGTCGGTATTGAAGTGGGCTTAAGTTTATTGACTGGTTTTGTTGTTGGGTGGGTAATGGTATTGCCTGCTTTATGTGCGCATTATGGCCTGCCAGATGCAAAAAGCATTCA
>MGXX01000027.1:28179-35461 GCA_001801515.1 Gammaproteobacteria bacterium RIFCSPHIGHO2_12_FULL_38_11 | reverse complement strand
CGTTTTGTGGGTGTGGGGGTAATGTTAGTCGGTGGTGTGTGGACATTAATTCGTTTAATTAAACCAGTTTGGGAGGGTATTAAGCTGTCGTTTGTTTCATTGCAAAGTGTTGGCGGGGTGAAAATACATATACCGCGAACAGAACGGGATATTCCCATCGTCTGGGCATTTTTGGGCGTTATTATTTGCGCATTATTACTCTATGTGTTGGTGTTACATTTTGCATACATCGAAAATTTATATGCTATTTACAGCGCATCATTTTTATTGTGGGCAACACTTATCTCTGTTTTTTTTATATTAATTATTGGATTTTTTTTAGCAACCATTTGTGCTTATTTTACAGGGCTTATTGGCTCGAGTAATAATCCCGTCTCTGGTATTTTAATTTTGTCTGTTTTAATGCTAGGTGGCGTTTACTTTTTTGTTTTCCCGCATCATGATGGCAGTGGCAAAGTTGCTGCTTTAATGGTGTTGGTTTCTACCGTTGTTGCAACTTGTGCGACTATTTCAAATGAAAATTTGCAAGATTTAAAAGCGGGGCAAATGGTGGGGGCAACACCCTGGAAACAACAAGCAATTTTGGGTTTAGGTGTGATTGTTTCTGCTTTTATTATTGGCCCTGTTTTGAATTTATTATTTCAGGCATATGGCATAGGGGGTGTTATGCCAAGACCTGGGATGGATCCATCGCAGATGTTGTCTGCACCCCAAGCGGGATTGATAGCGTCGGTAATTAATGGTATTCGCACACAAAATTTACCCTGGACGATGATAGTTATTGGAATGATTGTTGCGGTGCTTGTCGTTATTGCTGATGAAATTTTACGTCAGCGAAATCATCGCGTACCTGCTTTAGCGGTCGGCCTAGGAATTTATTTGCCGCCGAGTATTATTCTTCCGGTTGTTTTTGGGGGGTTAATTAAATATTTTGTTACCCGTTCATCACGTCATGCAAAAACAGAAGCACAACAGGAAAAAGCGCATGATCTCAGTCAAAATGGTTTATTGCTGGCTTGTGGTTTGGTAGCTGGTGCGGCATTGATGGGGGTGTTTTTAGCGATTCCATTTGTGATGATGGGCGGCGCAAATGCACTATCTATTATGCCAGACAGTTTATCCAAATTGGCAACGGCATTAGGGTTGATTTCATTTTTGGTGATGGCGTGGTGGATTTACAAAATTAGTCGATATAAATAACTGTCTCAAGTGTGCAATATGTCCAGCAGTTTTTGCATTTATTTTTTGCATTTATTTTGACCTATATGCTAGTTTCATGTATTATTTCGAAAATATTAACTTTAATTCGAGGTGCTATTGTGAGAACTGTCCATATTAATGACGCGACGAAAAATTTTCTTGATTTGCAGACATACATTCGTGTGAATAAAGTAAAAAGTCAAGCAAAAGCCCCAGCTGGAGACTTCTGCGTTTACACTGAAAATAAATCTGATGATGATGAGTATCTTATTTATTTTGCTTCTATAGCAGATTCATCGCTATCAAGCTCACACGTTAAGGCAACGTTTTTATTGAATTCACTTAATGAGTTAATTGATACGCATTTCAACGGAACATTAGCGAATTTTTGTTCCGATAATATCGATGGATTATCCCTTGATGAAAATGGAAAAAAAATAAAAAATTTATCTTTGAGTGACGAAAAATCTTCTCAATTTTATTTGGCATTTGTTTGTTCTAAAAAACAATTAGATGAAACGTATTATTTTTTAACGAAAAAAACTGAACAACTTTCTTCGCATGGCTCATCGACCTTTGAAGTGATTGGCGTGAAGGATTTGACCGCGATTGCGGAAGAGATTCGTGAATTTATAGCGGGAGAATTGTTGCTGTCTGCGAATGCACCAGCTCAGTTTCACTGTGCGATGTAATACTTCTCGGATAAAGACAAAGCCGCATGACATTTCACAATGTGATTTACCTTGATTATATGTCGACAACACCCGTTGATCCACGCGTTGCAGAAATCATGCAGCGGTGTTTAATAAGCGATGGTGATTTTGGAAACGCTGCATCTAGTACGCATGTTTTTGGTGCGAATGCCAGAGCACGAATTAATGTAGCGGCTAGTCAAGTTGCAGATTTAATTCAGTGTGATCCAAACGAAATTACCTGGACATCAAGCGCTACAGAATCTATTTATCGTGCACTCACAGGTGTTGCTTTGTTTTATCAACGGCAAGGTAAACATATTATTACGATGACAACAGAGCACAAAGCGGTGCTCGATACTTGTCATTATTTAGAAAAGCTCGGTTTTGAAGTGACGTATTTAAATCCCGAAAAGAATGGATTGTTGAATTTAAAAAACATTTCAGATGCCATTAGAAAAGATACGATTTTATGCTCTATTATGCATGTGAATAATGAAACGGGCATTATTCAAGATATTGCGTCAATCGGAAAATTATTGAAAGAGAAAGGTGTTTGGTTTCACGTTGATGCTGCACAAAGTGTTGGTAAATTACCTATTAATTTAAAAACATTGCCGGTTGATTTAATGTCTTTGTCGGCACATAAAATTTATGGACCAAAAGGAGTGGGCGCTTTATTTATGCGTCGTCAGCCGCGTGTTCAGTTGATGAATACAATGCGTTTTGGCACATTGCCCACGCATCAAATTGCTGGCATGGGTGAAGCTTGTTTAATCGCAAAGAATAATATGTCTGATGAA
The DNA here is from genome assembly GCA_001801515.1 of Gammaproteobacteria bacterium RIFCSPHIGHO2_12_FULL_38_11. The sequence continues at coordinate 32,766 of MGXX01000027.1, read as the reverse complement.
ATTAATCGCATTGAAAAATTAAGAAATCAATTGTGGAAAAATTTATCGGCAATAAATTCAGTACATTTAAACGGTGATTTAAATCATCAAGTGTGTGGCTGTTTAAATATTTCAATTGATAATATGGATGCAGACACGCTTATTAAAAATTGCCCTGATATTGCTATTTCTACTGGTTCAGCTTGCAATTCAGTTGATCCAGAACCATCGCATGTTTTATTGGCAATGGGTTTGTCACGTCAGGCAGCGAACAGTTCGATTCGAATCAGTATGGGGCGATATACGACAGTAGAAGATATTGAAGTTGCGAGCCGGCAAGTTATTAATTTATCTGTATAAGGGGTTCCCTAATATAGTATAATTAAAATTCTTTTGTTTTTTTAAAAGGATTTTTAATGACAACCCTTTTGAGCCGCACCTATTGGAATTATATTTGGCAGCCACTGATTATTTTTGCTTTTTTAGCAATAATTTTGAATGTGTTTTTATTCACAGAACATGTTTCTGATATTGCGTGGGCTGTTGGTACAGGATCATTAGCGTCCAGCGCCTATTTGGTTTTTGCAAAACCGAGCACGGTGTCGGCGCGTCCATTGTGTTTAATTGTCTCTTACGTGCTTGCCATCACCTGCGGTTTAGTGACGCATTATTTGGGTGATCTTTTATTATTAACGCACGATCAACTTTTTTGGATGAGTTTTTTGGCGGCATTTTCTGCCACCATTACGTTATTATTTATGGTTTGGATGAATGTAGAACATCCACCTGCGATCGGGATGGCGCTTGTGTGCGTGATTGATTTAAGAGATTACCACACCTTAATCATCGTGCTGGGTGCGGTTACGGTGTTGGTTATTTTAAAGTTGGCTTTGAGCCGGTGGTTGCGGGATTTGTACTGAACGTGCTTTTAAAAATTGCATCACAATTTCTTAGACAAAGTTCATATGTTGAAAAAATCTCGCCTCAATTTTTCAACAGCAGCTTCGAGCGCGAAAAATATGAACGTTTTTTTTTGCTCATCTGTCATTGGCATACAATTCAACGCCTCTTAATTTACTTCAATCCATCTGCTATTTTCCTTTGTTTTTTCTTAAGTTATGCCCTGATTATAGTACAAATGGATATGCATATCTCATTTGCTTATGCTATATTTCCCCCATCTAAAACCCTTGGAGAAATTCAATGTTAATCGGCGTTCTCAAAGAAATTAAAACAGAAGAATACCGTGTAGGATTAAGTCCTTACAGCGTGCATGAATTGGTTAATCACGGTCACCAAGTGGTAGTTGAACACGATGCAGGTGCTGCCATTGGTTTTGGCGATGATGCATATAAAGTGGCGGGAGCCTCGGTTGCGATCACAGCGGCTGAGGTGTGGCAAAAAGTCGACTTGATTGTTAAAGTGAAAGAACCCCAACCTTCAGAATTCTCTTTCTTGCGAGAAGGATTAATGTTATTTACGTATTTACATTTAGCGCCTGATTTAGTGCAAGCTGATGCATTATTAAAATCAAAATGCGTTGCGATCGCTTATGAAACTGTAACCGATTCTTTCGGTGAGTTACCTTTGTTGTCGCCGATGAGCCAGGTGGCAGGTCGATTATCTATTCAAGTTGGTGCTACATCTTTAGAAAAATACCATGGCGGCAACGGTGTTTTGCTAGGTGGTGTGCCGGGTGTTTATCCTGGTAAGGTGGTTGTTTTAGGCGCTGGTGTTGTGGGGACCAATGCGGTGCGAATGGCAATGGGGTATGAAGCGCAAGTTGTCGTCTTGGATACTTCGTTGCATCGTCTACAAAAACTCAATTTACAATTTGCCGGCCGGTTAAACACCGTTTATTCAACGATTGCGACCTTGGAAGAACAAATCACTTCTGCTGATTTAGTGATTGGCGCAGTATTATTACCGGGGCGCGCAGCACCCAAATTAATTAAACGTGCAATGCTTTCAAAAATGAAACCCGGTTCTGTGATTGTCGACGTCGCGATTGATCAAGGCGGGTGTGTTGAAACCGCGCACGCCACCACGCATAAAAATCCAACTTATATTGTTGATGGAGTGGTGCATTATTGTGTGGCAAATATGCCGGGTGCTGTGCCGCGAACAGCAACGCTTGCCTTAAATAATGCAACATTGCCTTTTGTTTTGCGCTTGGCGGATAAGGGTTATAAAGCGACATTGCTTGAAGATAAGTATTTTCGATGTGGGTTAAATGTATGTCACGGTGTTGTCACAAATCCCGATGTTGCTGACGCCTTGCAAAAGAAATATGTACCCGCGGTTGAGGTTTTGTAATTATTTGTTATTGGTATCATCATGCTCGATAATTCGACCTGTTTTTACTTCAACAGTCGCTTTTGTTTGTTGTTTCGGTTTGAAAAAACGCATGCGAATATACCCTACAATAAATAAAACAGTGCCAACGATTAGGGCGAAGATAAACACGTAAGTAAAAATAAACAATCCTAAAATAAATACGATTAACATGACAAGCGTCATGATGAAAGGCAAAATGCGGGTGAGGATGGGGTGAATATTTTGTGATTTCATATACGCTTTTCTGTTTGGTTTTAGATTGAACAAATGATAACGCATTTTGCAATAAAGCGACAGAATACAGTGCTATTTTTCGGGTAATTCATTTACAATGGTCGATCTTATTTTATCTTAAGGAATAAACATTGAATATCAGAACGCTCGTTTGTACATTGGCTGGCTTGTTGGCAGTGATTTGTTTGGTGGCATTGGCGCCTCGACAAGTGTTTACGTCAAAAGGCATCATTCTGCCCGCAGAACATGTCCGTTCAGCCATTTCACCCCATGACGTTTCAATTCTTCAACAAGCACCAGAAGGCAACTTTCAGTCGTTAGGGCAAGTTCATGTTGAACTGGGATTTAATACCTTGAGCACGCAAACACGCGATCAAATATTTCAGAAAGTTAAAATATTAGCGGCAAGTGTCGGTGCGAATACCGTGATTATTAATTTATTGGTTCCCGATGATGGCATGCGTCGCGTACTCACTTTTATTGGCACTGCAATTTATATTCCCCATGCTCGGAGTACACATCCATGAATTTTGACTTCCCCTTAATATTATTAAGCATTATTGTTTTTACTGGCGTTGTTGTTTTAGGCGATTTTATTTTTTGCATTATTCATCATGAAAAATTGCTTGAAATAAAGAAGCGAACACTTATTATTGAATATTCGCGCGCATTTTTTCCTGTTTTATTGCTGGTATTTTGTATTCGTTCGTTTGTCGCGCAACCTTATCGTGTGCCAACGAGTTCGTTAGCGCCGACCGTTATTCCAGGCGATTTTATTTTCGTCAATCAATATCATTATGGCGTGCGCTTCCCTATTTGGAATAAAAAATTAATTAATGTGGATGAGCCAGCGCGTGGACAAATTGCGTTATTCCCTTATCCTGCAGAGACTTCAATGACTTTTATAAAACGGGTGATCGGTTTGCCGGGGGATCACATCAGTTATATTGATAAAACGCTTTATATCAATGGAAAAAAACAAGCCACAAAATTTGTTAAAGACGTAACACGCCTTGATGACTTTGGGCAGCTGCAAACGTATCAAGAATATCAGGAAGATTTATTTGGCGTAAAACATGATATTTTTTTACAGGCCAATGCGCCTGCAAATAATTTTTATAATATTGTTGTTCCAAAAGATGAATATTTTATGATGGGTGATAATCGTGATGGAAGTGATGATAGCCGCTATTGGGGATTTGTGCATGAGTCAACGTTTATTGGCCATGCTTTATTTGTATGGATGAGTTGGAATTCCAATGCCGCAGAATGGTATGATGCTATTCGTTGGAATAGAATCGGAACCAAAATATGAATATTCCGCTGTTGCTGACAGTATTGCGAATTTTAGCCATTCCAGTCATTGCTTTTTTTTATTTATTGCCTTTTTCTTGGGCGCATCCTACCGCCGCTATTTTATTAATGTTAGCAGCCTTTACCGACTGGCTGGATGGTTATTTAGCGCGTAGTCTTTCACAAATGACACAGTTAGGTGAATTTTTAGATCCTGTTGCAGATAAATTATTGGTTGCTGTTGCTTTGGTTATGGTGCTGAGCGCGCATTTAATTGATTACTTAGGTTTGGCTGCTGCCGTTATTATTGGGCGTGAAATTGCAATTTCCGCATTGCGTGAATGGATGTCGATTATTGGTAAACGCATTAGCGTTCGTGTGACGACCATTGCAAAATATAAAACAACAATACAAATGGTCGCATTGGTAATGTTAGTTTGGTATCATCCTGGTTCGTATTTTTGGTTGACATGGGTCGGCCCAGTTTTGCTTTATATTGCAGCAATTTTAACGATTTGGTCGATGTTTATTTATTTAAAAGCGGCATGGCCTAATTTTACAATTGACAAATAATTTAATGATTGTATGATTGTCAGCTCGTACGATTTACGCGCTCAGAGCCCCGAGCGTAAGCGAGTGGAAGCTACGAAGCGTGCAATTAAATTTTTGCGATAAATGCACGAAGATTTACAGATTACGCGCTCAGAGCCCCGAGCGTAAGCGAGTGGAAGCTACGAAGCGTGC
>MGXX01000027.1:25163-28160 GCA_001801515.1 Gammaproteobacteria bacterium RIFCSPHIGHO2_12_FULL_38_11 | reverse complement strand
GCTGGGTGTCAGAGTGGTTATGTAGCGGCCTGCAAAGCCGCGTACGCCGGTTCGATTCCGGCCTCAGCCTAAAATAAACGCCCGGGTGGCGAAATTGGTAGACGCAAGGGACTTAAAATCCCTCGGTAGGCTTAACCCTCCGTGCCGGTTCGAGTCCGGCCCCGGGCACTTTATTTTTAAATTCATGAAGTTATCTCATAACGCCATTTTTCATTTATCTTGCTACGCTCCAGCCTATAGGGAATTTGTAAAGCTTTTCAATAAACCAGACAGGTGAATTAAACTGAATGGGCAATCCACTGTGTGATTTGAATTACAAGTAAAGCGTTCTATTCCAGCTGCTGGATTGATTGAATATATTTGCCATTTCCCTTCGATTGGGCCTTGTCCATGATTGTTTGAAGGAAGGTATTGAGGAAATGTTAGGCTAGATCCATTTGAATAATAACATTTCACATAATTATTCGTTGTTCCATCATGTGCATTAGCATATGCAAATGTTTCCGTACCATTTAGTTTTGGGCAATAAGTGTTGGCATATACACTCACTGCAAACAAAGCAGCTACAGCCGGTACTATTATTTTCACTAGATGTTTCATCGAAAAAATCTCTTTGGTTAAATTTGAATAAATTCATTGATAATAACGGTTATCAGTCTTATGATAGGTATGCTATCATACAACATGCCCACCGGGAACAAACAGTCACGTATTGATCAGTTTTTTGTACCGCTTCTTTTAGAGTTAATGGATTCGGCTCACTTTGAGTTAGTGACAGGGGTAAATAATTAACTGAATCTTCCTTACCTGACGCATGATTATCTGTTGCTTGCCTGATATTGTGTTCTGTTACACGAGTTTAGTGTTCCTGCTTTGATGTTACATTTATAAATTCATCACATATTTCCTGTTGTTTAAATTTTTAATACTTCAAAAATCTCATCACTTAATAATTTTAACTGCATACAAGCTTTATTAAAACTCGGTTTATTTTCATCATATACCATCTGTTCTAAAAAATAATGCCAATGATCTTTCCATTGTGTGTCGTTGTATAATAAATCAAGCGCTAATGCTGATTCACGAATTGGATTTTCAATATAGGCATCATTGAGCTTTTTAAATTGCGCTTTATCTTTTTCAATAATTTTATGAACCAGTAATGTGTATGCGCCGGTTAATAATCCATTGGTTTTTAGTTGATAAAGATCATATAAATGTCTTACTAAATCTTTATCTGACAATCGTGATTTTTTTTGGGTGTTGGCAATGCGGCGTGTTAATGCAACCCATTTTTCGGCAGCCGTTTCATCAAGTGCGATGCATGAAATCGGCAATGTTAAATGATCACATTCATTGCCTAATGTGGTTTTGATAAGTGTCGTAATATCTTTTGTGATGGGCGTTAATGTAAGTTCGCTGAAAAAGCAATCAATCGCGATATGAGGCTTTAGATAGGCAATTTTTTCCGAATCTGGAAATTTTGCTTGAATACTCATAAATCGCCCTTCATACAATACACGAGTATCTTCATCTGATATTGCAAAGCCAATATTTTTTAACGTACTGATTAACGTATATCTAAAATCACGTAACTTTTTTCGGCGCGCTTCTTTTCCCAGCGTAATTTTTTTTGATTTTTGAGTAACGCGAAAATCAACATCTTCTGACATTCTTTTAATAACTTGATAACCCTTGGATAAACTCGTTCCGCCTTGAAAAATTAATTCAAAATATTCGTCATTAATTTTTGTTAACGCATGAATCACCTGCGTGACAAAGTAATCTTTACGCACAAAATCAGCGGGGATGCCGAGTAGAGCGGAAACTTTATTTATTTGTAATGGATCTAAATTACCTTGCATTAATGCGACCTTCAAAAATAACCTTTCTTCCTTGAGCACTGATTGTGCCACGAAAACGCGAATGTAGTTTAACAGAAAAAATAACGGGAACCTGTGTTGTTTCTCCACGATTATACGCTTGGATAGCGCTACCATATTCCCACTGAACACCTAATTTATTTAATGCAAGTATCGCAATGGACTCAAAAGAATCACGTAAAATAATTTTTTTTTCGCCATTAGGAAAATCAATCGCCATTGCTTTAGCATAAAGACCATGACTAATTTTTATAATATGACCTTGTTCTGCGAATGTTTTTAACGCACGATTTAGTCGCAATTGTTCTTGGTTGCTATGGTTGCGTGTTAACTCATTTCGTGAAAATATTTGGGTTTTAACTGATTCAATTTTAGCAAGCAATTTTTTCCGATAGGTATTTTGATAGTGATGATTGACTTGGCGCATAATTTTAATCCCTGGCTGTGTTGTGACCTATTTGATACGTCACAAATAGTCATTTTTAATTATTATAGCACTAACTGAAGGTCGTCACAAATAGTCATTTTAAATATTTATGTAAAATCGATTGTAGTGAATTTGTAACGTACGCAAACCGTTTTAGATGTGTTTTAGGCCGTTATAGACCGTTTTTCACTCAATTGCGCATCGCAGCTTGTTGATTCATCGTTATGTCTATAAAAATGCTCGGTCTTAAAATCCGGAGGTCAGCTTAACCCTCCGTGCCGGTTCGAGTCCGGCCCCGGGCACTTTTAGATATAATAAAATTAATTTCGCCTTAAGGAATAAGGTGCAAAAAATTGTGCTTACGATTCAATCAATTGAAAAAATACAGCTGAAAAGTACAGACAAAGTGATTGTGGTTGCTGTTAAAGTCGATAGAATTCTGAACATGCTAATTTAAACAGGGTAAATCTAATGCTGATATTTAGTTTATTTCTCGCGATGTTTTTACTTATTTTTATTTTCTCGCTTTTTTTCACTGTATCACAACAAACAACCGCGCTCATTGAACGCTTTGGAAAATACACACGTTCTTACAGCCCTGGATTACATATTAAATTGCCACTCATTGAAAGTGTTGTCGCTCGCGTGAATATGCGCGTACAACAATTAGATGTGGTTGTTGAAACA
>MGXX01000027.1:0-25156 GCA_001801515.1 Gammaproteobacteria bacterium RIFCSPHIGHO2_12_FULL_38_11 | reverse complement strand
AAGATAACGTATTCGTCAAAATTGCAGTCTCGGCGCAATTCCAAGTATTACACGATAAAATTTATGAAGCCTTATTATTAATGGATTACGTGAATCGATTGCTGCTTTTCAACAATCTGTGCAAAGCGCCAGTGAAATTGATGTGATGAGCATTGTTTTATTAACGCAATATTTTGACACAATTAAAGAATTAGGTGCGTCCGGAAATTCAAATACAATTTTGATGCCACATTCGACTGCAAGTGTAAATGATTTTATTCGTAGCGCCTTATAAGGCTGTGATTATTTTCACGCATAAAATGCACGATTTAAACTGTACAATTAAACAGGTGATCAATGAGAACGCCAGAAAATCAAAAATTAAATCAAGCAGTGGAATATGTTTGGATAAATGGATTACGAGTTAGCATACAGTCTACCGAACAGGCCGATTATTTTTTGAAAAAAATGCATCGAGAAGCAAGAAAATTGGCTGTGAGCATGGTAGATATTGCTGCTCCTATTGCGGGAGATGTGGCAGAGTTTATAAGTTTAACAGGCGCAATACGTTTTGCCGAGATGATAGCAACACGGAATCCATTGGTTGCGGCAGCGTGGGGCACATTTGCTACAATGACGTCCCCTTCTGTCAATAAAAAAATTGAAAATTTCGTTAGAAAGTTTGGCATGCCTTCCGATATCATTAATCGGGAAAAAGTGAATGCTGCCATTAGCATGAGCCTTGAAGAAAAAACGCAATACCATGCAACAGCCAATAAAATTTTTGATCTATTAAGAAAAAAACAAGAAGGCGGATTTAATTCAGCACAACAAGAAGAATTAAATAAAATGGAAAGCCGTCTTGCTGATATATACAAAAAGGCAGAGGCTGATTTTCAAGAAAGAAGAACAGCCAATTCAATTCCAGAAGATGCAGATGATTTACAAACACTCACAGCATTAAATGCGCAAAACTTAAATCGTCATGCAGAAAATGGCGCAGATGATCTTAAAAACACGCAAAAATTATTTGATAAATTAAATGATCCTAAGATATCAGCAGAAGAATTTAGGCGCACTCAAGAAGAATTAAAGCAGCATTTTCAACATCAACATAATAATCCAGAGGATTATTTTTCTACTATCGCACAAGGCCAGCATTTAGCGGATTTAAATCAACTCAGTGGCAGAGACGCAGTCGCGCAACAGGCGCGTGCAATGGCGCAGTCACATTCGCAATTGATGAATGCCATGGAAAATTTAAGAAATGAACAGCGTGAGATGCATGCCGAAACCATGCAGCATATATCGAATGAAGGACAAAAAACACGGGAACATATAACGCGCGAAAGCCGTGAAACACGGGAACATGTAACACGCGAAGTTCAAAAGATCAGTGTGAAGATCGACAAAGTGAGTGATCAGGTAACACATTTAACGCAGTTTATAGTTGGTTTTGCGACTGAGGTGGTGAAGGGTTTAAATAGTATCAGTGATAGCCAAGTCAAATTAGCGGAAATAATGGTTAATAGCACGACTATTTTAATGAATGAAATTCATGAATCACGAAAAGAAATAGCGAATATGCATTATGATCTTTATTATCAAACGCGCTATTTGCATGCAATGGATCATCGTCAACAGGCCCAAGTGCGCGAAGCGTTTGGTCTTGATTATGAAAAAGTAAAAGATGATCTGTTAAATTACTATAGCACGTGGGGAAAACCGAAGACAGCAGATGCAATAGAGCTGTTTCGAAGGCATTTTGGAGCGGTTATTCAGTGGGCAACAGTTCACGCAAAAGGCGCTACGATTGCAGGTGTGCGGCCAGAAAAATATCGCGACGATATTGCGACGCAAAATCAATTAATATCTATTTTATCTAAACCCTATGGTTTTGAAAATAATATTAATTTTTTCGTGGGATATATGCGTGAGGTATTGGGGCTTTCTTATGATCAGCCGTTAGTGCATGTATTTGCGTGGTCAGAAGCGGCATTATTGTTATTAACCTTTCCTGATTTATTGCCTGATTTTTCTGGAAATTTTGCTATTCGAGATAGAATGCGTAGTATTTCTGCTGAAGGAACGGCATTTTTAAATTTTATTACTGAAATAAAAATAAATACGCCTTTTTTTGAAAGATTATTATGGGATTATGAACATGCTGTTAAAAATGCTATTGGCAGCTTATCGCAAACGGTTAATGATTACATAAAAGACAATATTGTTAAGCGGGTTATTGCGGCATATGATGAGGAACTAACGGTTTTGCGTGGTGCGAAAAAACTCATTGCTGATTCATCGCATAAACTACCATCGTTTTTTTTAGACCAAAATGATTTTCTAAAAACCTACGCACGCAAAATAACAAAAAATAATCGCTATTATTACGAGATAATCGATTGTACAGAAGTTTGGACTTGCAAATATAACAGGCGTGCCGCTTTCCGGGGTGATTGGGTAGAGGTTATTGATAATAATCGTGGAAAAATAGGTTCTGCGCATTGTGATGGTGAGAGTGGTGGATTTGGCTGGTACATAGATGCAGGCGTGGCGAGCAATCGATACAGTGACTGCAGTGATATGTTCCCTGCAATTGATCGCATATCAAAAAAAATTGCCAGTGCTGCAACTGAGGACGCTGATTTTTTAATTCAACAAGCAATAACAAGAAAAAGCGAAGTGCAATTGCCTTTTGATTTATTTGAAAATTTAATAGGTGGCACATCCTCATGGAAAAATGAACCGTTTCATACCATTAGTGAGCGGATAAACTTTGGGATTTATTATCCTTATGTTATGTCTTTCTCTGTTCAAACTGGTTGTCCAACAGAAGGTAGATATTTTATAGATTTTCCAAACCAAACCCCTGCAGAGAGCAACACTTTCAAGCTGTTGCAACAGGCAGAATTTTTGAGTATGGGCACGATCTTTTATACTTTAAAAGAAAGTTCTCGTAATAAGAATGTAGCAACGTATCAATTCCAGATACACTATTCTGATCTTTCACCATTAAAAAATTCAGTGGTCGCTTCTTTTGAGCTAAATAGAGCTGCTAATACGCGTCCATATTATTTGAATTGCGTCAGCACGTATCTAGAAGGGTTTGATGATATACCCTGCCAAGCTTCGCAAAATAAAGATCATTTTTTAGCAATAAGAAAATGGTTAGAATATAAGTTTGGTCAAAGCGATTGGCAATCATCTGGCTTATCGTTTTCACAACCTACTGTAAGTGTTATGTCCGCAAGAATCATAGACGAAAACGCAGTGTTATTGCAGGAAAACATCAACACTAAACTAGTGCAACATCGCAAAGCGATCAATCAAGCTGTGATTGAAAAAGTAGTCAGTCATGCATCAGATCCACTCAACGAGCAGTTACTTTATGTTGATGCTGCCTTCAAAAAAATGGTTTCTATTGTCTCGCTTGCATTTCCTGAATTATTATATCATTCAGAATTCAGTCGATTCTTAACTGCTTTGTACGATAAAGAAAAAATTATACAGGCGATTTCGAAATACCAACAAAATCCATCGGGTCATTACATTCATCAAATATTAAACAGCATGTTAACGACATCGTTTTCTGAATTTAAAAAATATATTTTAAAGTATGCTAAACAAGCTAAAATTAATCATGATGAAGAAATGCTCGAAGTGCATTATCCGTTAGTACAAAACACATTAGGTTGGCTGCGCGCACTAGAAACAAAGCATTTTCCAACAAACACACCCAAAACCTATTCAGCAGTTGAAATTTATAATATCTATCGGTTTGACGATCAACATGAAATTGCATTATTAAAATCAGGAAAACATCATTTGGCAGTGACCAATAAAAACGGTAATACCGCTTTGCATTTAGCGGTTAAATTTTCTGATTTTGCAGCATTAGCTGCGCTGTTGCCTGTGATGCGTGATTCGCTTAATGTCTTTAATCGATACAAACAAAGCGTTCTTGATTTAGCAATGGCTATTGCCGATTTAAATCACCGGCAAAGTATGTTGGTGACCTTGATTCGTCATGGCGCATATCAAAGTGCTAATGATTTATCGGTAATGCAATTTTTAAATACTTTGCCTTCTTCGAAAGTGGTGTGTCATGCCATGGCAATATTAAAGGAACATCGTCAACAAAGCGCATTTTGTTTATCTCCAACAGCATTGCCACACAATAGCAGTCATTTGATGGATTCTGACCCTGACTGTGCTGTTTTGCAGCATCCTTTCTTGCAAAGCGCGCCGCAAAACACGGGTGGTTGGTTTTGTGAAAATGCAGGAATTGATGCGTTACTTTGCGATGATAATAACGGCGTGATGTATCGCATCACTAGGCTTCCAACAACCTTTGAATCATGGGCTGAGTTGCAGCAATCGCGCGAAACATTTGCCTGCACACCCTTGCCTGATATGCAGCAAGGAATGCACTGTGTCGGACAAAAAGTAGAATATGCCCGCTGGTCTACTGTGCTCGTTGAACCAACGATAGACTATTGCAGCATTATGAAAAACGCAGCAATATCCGGTGCAACGTATGCCGCATTACCAGAAGCCATTGGCGATTTATTGCATTTATTTTATTTTATCAATGAATCAAATAGCCAGCGTCTTAAATTGATGATTAATATTTTATTGATTATGATGACAGGATCTTATTTAGGTGTTGCGATCACGATTGTATTAAATCCTTTATTGAAAAAAGCAGGCTGCTCTGAAAAAACGGCGAGATTATCTGCTAATGCAGCAGCGTTTGTTGTGCAGGCAGGTTTGGGGCTGACCGCCAATACTGTTGTGGATGTTGCCAGCGCTGCGACTTCAGTTGTCGTGAGTGGTGCTGCTATGTTTGTGAGCTATGGTTCTGGCAGGGTAGGATTATGGGCAGAAAAAAATATTGTGAATAAATTACGTGATGTGACTGAAAAAATTATTGATGTGAATGATCTTGTAATTGAGTTGTAACATTAATTGTAGCTGTTCGTGCGCCAAGAGAAGTCTAACAAATCTTACAGGTGAAAGTCCTGTCACATTCGGTTTATTTTCATCATATACCATGAGCAAAAAACAAATTAATTTACTAACCGATAATTCGATAAAACAAAAATATCTCAAATAGATGCATGCAATAAAATGAACAACACATTCAATGTAACAAACGATAATAATGTCGATAGTGCAACCACTGTGCTGGCTTTTTTAACATCGAGCTTATATCGCACTGCAAAAATAAACATATTTTTTGGAGAGGGCATCGCAGCCATAAGAATAAGCGATGTCAGCCAAAAATGATCCAGATGAAATATATATTTTCCAACAAAAAATGCCAGCGTGGGTAGAATTAATAATTTTATGAAAGTAATGATGGCAACCTCCATCAATTCCTTCCCAACGATTTTTTTGAGGTCAAAGAAAAGTGATTGCCCCAATGCAAACAATGCCAAAGGTGCAGCAGTTTCACCGATTAATTCTAAAAATTTATTAACAACAATGGGCGTTTGCAGGTTGAAAAATGAAAATAGAAGGCCAAGTATGCACGCAAGAATGATAGGGTTTTTTAGCACAATCAAAAAAACACTTTTAATTTTTTCAAAGTAATATCCACGTTTTTCAGTGCTTTTTTCTTTTAAGTCATGCTCTATTATCAATAAAACAATCGTTGTTAAAATGACTGTTTGGAAAATCAGGATGGGTAGAACCGGTGTCGGATTATTAAAAACTAGGATAAATAATGGGATAGCAAAATAAGCTGTGTTGACTTGAGATGAACCCATAATGTTCAAGGCGGATTCAGCAAGTGATTTTTTTAAAAAAACGCTTGTAAAGATGAACATAAAGGTGCCTGTTATGAGCATACATAACACAAAGGCTAAAATATAAGGCACATTAATCGACTGTGAAACGGGTGTTTTAGAAAAATCAAAAAATAACAAACAAGGCATTGCAATATAAAACGCGAATTTTGTGAAATAGGTATTACTTTCTTCAGAAAACAAAGAAAATTTCGCGCTACAGTAGCCGGTCAAAACAATTAGTAAAAGCGGTAACATTAATAAAAATATATTCATTGATTTATATCCATAAATTCTTTAGAAAATGTATCACATTTAAAAAGTTTTTTGCATCTGCATGTACATTACTTTAACTTTATTTCTGCCACTTTGCATATGCACAGAACGAGAAAAAGTAGGGAACTGCATTGAAATAATTTCATCATTGTGCAGAGGTTCATAAAAATCTGAGATAAAATTGCCTGAGAAAGAGATTTTCGGTAAACTCCGCGAACAACGAGTAATTTTTCAGGAGAAATTTTAATGAGAGTATGTTGTTTTATAATTTTATCTGTATTTTTATTTTTAATAGCGTCATCTCCTTTATATGCTGAGAATATTCATCATCATGTACCATTTGTTTCGCATATCAATGATCCAGTATATGGTCCTGATTATTGGCTAGGAATGAACGTGGATAATAATGGCGTAACTGAAATACGCAATAAATTTGAAAGCGAACACCCCGAATGGGTGTTAAAAAATAGAGCGGATTCACATATAACTGTTATTACCCCACCAGAATATCAGACTATTTTAAAACCTTATTTAACACCTCGAGCAATAGATAAGATCGCAATATCGGCGCATATTCAGCGATCTCATTTTAAAGTTATCTGTATTGGTCGAGGTGATGCTTATGATAACAATAAGCAATTACAGACCTATTTTTTGGTTGTGGCGTCACCTGATCTCATAAAAGTTCGAAAAAAGATTTTTGATGCGTATGTAAGAAATGGTGGTGACCCAAGCCACTTTGATCCGTATAATTTTATGCCACATATTACATTTGCTTTCACAGACCGAGATTTGTTTGAGGGTGATGGCGTGTATAAGCAAAGAAATAGTTGTATTAAACATGTTTCTTATCTTTTAGAAAACGATGTTTGATTATTTCCTGATGGTGGCCTTGGCAGATCTGATATTCGTCTTCGAATTTGTGGAAATAATCCCCCTACATCTTGGATTGTTGATGGAGGAGCAACCCTGGGTCTTGTGGGAATTAAGGGGAGTGATGAAGGAAGCAAACTGCTTCTCGCCCTTACCAATTGATCTGATTGCCTTATGGTTACTACCGCACCCCGTAGTCGATCTGCATGATTGGATCTATTAATATCGCGAGAAAAAAGTCTTGCTGGTTGTTTTACCGGCGTTGCTTTTCTTTGTATATCATCCTGTGGTGTGGGTAGTGGATCTTTATCTGAACTTCTTGCGGGTACAGAAAAGAATTTTTGTTTTGAAACTAACGCGTTATTTTCTGGCATTTCCTTAATACCCAATGATTTTCGTAACTTATTTAATTCACCTGCTGAATAACAATTTTTTTGAGTCGCCACTAATAAAACCATGAGCGGCAATGAGCCTAAAAACTGCGGTTCTGTTTCAACGCAATAACGTGTTTGGCGTAATTCATTGAGTGTTTTAATCATAGCTTTAAATAATGCTTCAACCAATATCGAGCAATCGGTTTCTCGATCGTTGACCAATGCATCAATGAGTAGCGCTATGTCGATTTGCATCTGTGATCGATCACTGAGTAAATCCAATAGGCCAAATAACAGCCTTATTTGGCCTGTTCGGCCTACGCCAGAATCACAATGTACTAATACCATTCCTGCTTGATAATGTTTATAGACATGCAGTAATTCAGTTAACTCGGCAGTAGGAAGATCCAGCTGTTTTTGATCAGGAACATCGAAATGTGAGAAATGAATTTTTCTGGAGGGGGGATTTTTAGGATCCAGGGTATCGGTAATCAATATTGCTTTATTTTCCTCATCAAATTTCGTTTGAAATCTGCCAGATGAAACTAATTTATAATTTAATCGATCTCCTGTTGGGCCTAATGCAAGAATAGCCGTGACATTAGCGTTAAATAGCATTTCAAGAAATGATTGCAAGGATTTGTCATCTTGCGTTTCTCCCACTAACTCGCCTGGTTTACGTGCCATTTTTTTGGGTGCGCGCGAGGCTAATAATCCAGCCTTCGTGTTTGTGGACGCAGATTTATTTTTGCAGGCTTGAAAATGTGCGAATCCAAAATAATAATTATTGTCAACAGCACTGGGAAATCGTTGGCCGGGTTCTTCTAAATATTCTTTTGGTAAATAGTGATCAGAGCAAGCACTGATATAACGAATAAAGCTGTCCTGGGCGGGTTCGTTTTCTTGATTAGAATAATCCGCTAAAATAGTTTTTTGCCATGACGTCATAGCATTTATACTTGAGGACAATAATGCATTAAAAAAGGGAATAATGTCGATATCTAGTTTTTTCTTTACACAGGCTAGTTCATATTCTAGTTTAGCCACTTTTTCTGCAGCTTCAGTGTTTATATTCAAGTTGTTACATACTAAAAAAAGCGCATCTTCCGCAGTGGCTACTGCTGCCAGTTCTTCATCTGTACCATCGATTGATTCGTTCCATTCTTGTTGGGCTTCGCAAAAGTGCTTATAAACTTCGGCAACATGCTTTGTCGTTTCGGATGAAGAATATTTTTCAAGCTGTTTACTTAAGGTTGTACGTTGCTGTATTAGGGATTTTAATGCATTGACATGTCGATAATCTTCGCCAAAAGGAAGTTTTGCAATGGCTGCTTGACTGAACTGATTGAAGATTTCAGTGAATGATCGCATATGATTTCTCTAGTAGGTTTAAAAACACAATACTCTACTAGACTACTATTAAGAAAATATTAATTCAAAGCTATTTTAATTTTTGCACCGGACGCTTCTTTATTTGAGAAAAGCAAAACTTAAAATTTTATACGCCAATTTTGCTGCTAAAAAATCACAGGCATGTAAATTGGGTTTGGGCGCCAGTTCATTAATATCGGCTCCTACAATGTTGCCAATCTTTGATGCAGCTTCGATAATATCAATGGTTTCTTGCCAAAATAAGCCGCCGGGTTCAGGTGTACCTGTTGCAGACATCAAGCTGCCATCGAGCCCATCAATATCAAATGTTAAATAAATAGGGCGATCACGTAAGGGTTTTAATATTTCTTCTAAATTCCAACGCGCTTTGTCTTTCGCCCAATGTATGTGAATGCGGTGACGATTGGCTTCCAAAAAAGGAATTTCTTCAGCAGAAATATTACGAATGCCCAGTGAAACCAATTCTATGTGTTCGTGATCCAAGCAACGACGCAATGCGGAGGCATGTGAATAATGTACGCCATGATAACCATCACGTAAATCGGCATGGGCATCAAAATGTAACATCACTAAATTAGAATATTTTTTTGCAAAAGGTCGGATTGTTCCGGGCGTAATGGCATGTTCACCCCCAAAGGTCATGGGAAATTTTTCATCATCCACCACCTGTTGTACGATTGCTTCTAATTGATCAATTGCTTTTTCAATATCCTTGTTAATTTCGGGCTCGGGTAAAGTGACAATGCCAATTTGTTTGTAGGGTTCACACCAAAAATGTTCATCAAATAATTCTACTTGATGCGAAGCGTTAATCATCGCTTGTGGCCCTTTTGATGTGCCGCCGCCATAGCTCACTGATGCCTCTAACCCAAAAGGAATAATGACCGCTTTGGCTGTTGCATAATTAACGGCATTTTCGGGTTCTAAACCTAAAAAACCTTCTTCGCAAGGTAAACATTTCATAATAAAGTACTCACAATAATCGCGGCAATGATATCGGGGGGGATTTATGCCGTTACCGTTTCAAAAATATGGGTAAACTCACGGGCTTCTCGTGTTTTCCAATAGCCACGATGATACGCATCACTCGCCAACAAAGGTAGAACCGTTGTTGCTTCTGCAAACACCATTTGTTCATCGGTCGTTTCTACTTTTCCCCATGAGCAAGCTTCTTTTAATGTCGAGCTTGAACATGCGCCATCACGAACGTCAGCTACTGTAATTTGAACTGCATATTTATGCATTTCTGCGCCAACGCCAATCATTTCAGCGCACACCACTGTGTCTTGTGCAAAATTTTTCGGAACACCCCCACCAATCATTAATAATCCTGTTGTGCCCGCTTTGATTTTTACTTCTGTTAATTCACGAAAATCTTTAATGGAGTCGATTGCCATGTGTTTGTTAGGATTTTGTACCTGATGCATTACCAAACCAAAACCCGCAGAAGAATCAGTGAAAGCAGGGCAGAAAATGGGGACATTTTTTTCATATGCTAATTGCACGAGTGAATTTTTCTTTTTTGCGCCACCTTCAGCTAGAAACTTACCCATTTCACGAATAAATTCGCGTGAACTATAAGCACGTGGTACCAAACTGTTGGCAATTTTTAACAATGTTTTATCACAATCTTGTAGTGCTTCTTCATCAATGTATGTGTCGTAAATTCGGTCGATCGCCAATTCACGTAAAATATTGTCATCAACTGTTTGTGAAGCAGCTTGATAATGTTTGTGTCCCAGTGCCTCAAAGAAATCCATATCAACAATCGTGGCACCCGTTGCAACAATGGCATCAACCATATTGTATTTCACGAGGTCATGATACAACTGCATGCATCCGCCTGCAGAAGTGGAGCCAGCAATGGTTAAAATAATCGAGCAGGATTTATCTTGTAGCATAGTATTAAAAATATCAGTGGCTCTAGCGAGGTCGCGTGAACTAAAGGACATTTTGTCCATGGCGTTGACAATAGGGCGCGCATCGAAGGAGGTGATGTCGATGTGTTCGACAAGCTTATTTAGCAATTCGGATTTTTTCATGGTGATGGCCTCGTTGGTAAGTCACAAAATAGCGACAATATATATTGTAATCGCGGATGATTCCAGTTTTTTTTAGGGTCATAGTCCCGAGCGTGAGCGAGTGGAAAATAAATGGCAACGATCTTTAGAAACACGGTATTGCAGGATATTACATAGCTGTTAAAGTGACATACAATTTATACGAACAAAATGCCATATAAAAAATATGGAAATATGTATGTACTTGTTTGTGGCGAGGCGGTATGATTAATTCGGAAATGTTTGAATGGGATGAGGTTAAAGATTCGATAAATCAAGCTAAGCATGGCGTATCATTTTTTGATGCGCGGAAAGCATTTTTTGATCCTTATCGTGTAATTTCTGTAGATGAAAAACATAGTCAAGACGAAGAGCGTTTTTACTGTATTGGCGAAGTGGATTATGATCTATTGACCGTCCGATTTACATATCGAAAACATATTATTAGGATCATTGGCGCAGGTCGTTGGCGAAGCGGGAGAAAGATTTATGAAGAAAAGAAAAAGACTATACACTGATGAGCCGATAGGTAAGTTAACAGTAATTGAAGATTTTTTACCGCGACCTGAAGATTTGGTTCTTAGAAAAGAAGAGACGGCAAAAATCACATTATCATTACCCAAAAACAGCCTTGATTTTTTCAAAGAATTAGCAATAGAGCATCATACGCAATACCAAAAAATGATACGAAATTTGCTTGTTCTGTATGTTGCACATGAGCGAAAATACAGAACATCCAAAAAAAGAAAACAGGCGTAATTTTTAAAAATGTAGATTGCTCCATGTGAATCAACCACATTGCCGAGTGTTGCCAACGCATCTTCATTACTTTAAGCTTCCTCGCGACGGTTTCAACTGCCGAATCTAGGTTTAACAAAACACGGTATTGCACTTTATTGTCGACACGATATCATGACCATCTTTTGAAAAAAATGCTATTCTAGCCAACAGTTAGTCATTATGGATTCCGTTGTCATGTCAAAATATCTTGATCCGAAAGCCGATATTGTTTTTAAGAAAATATTTTGCCAACACCCGCATTTACTGGTTAGTTTTCTCAATGCGGTATTACCTTTGCCAGATGATCAAGAAATCGTAACGCTTTCTTATTTGCCCAGTGAAAATGTACCTAAAATTCCGGGTTTAAAATACAGTATTGCGGACGTAAAGTGTACGGACAACCACAGCCGTACTTTTATTGTAGAGATGCAAATTGATTGGGTTGAAAGTTTTAGACAACGCTTATTGTTTGAGTCAGGCCATGCTTATGTTAAGCAATTAAAAAAGAAGGAAGATTACGCCTATTTAAAGCCTGTCTATGGTTTAGGACTTATTGGCACCAACTTCGATCCTGATCCCGATCATTGGTACCACCATTATCAGCTTGTTAATGTCATGAAGCCCGAAAAAGAAATTATTGATCAATTACAACTGGTTTTTATTGAGATATTAAAATTTCCTGTTGAATCGCGTATTGATAAAAAATTACGGATTTTATGGCTGCGCTTTATGCGAGAAATTGATTCGGATACAAGAAGAGCAGCACCTGAGCTGTTGGCGGTTCCTGAAATTAAAGAAGCGCTTGAATTAGCAGAAGAAGCGGCTTATTCCGATGCTGAATTGGAAGCGTATGAATCATATTGGAAGCAAGTCAGAACAGAAAAAACCTTGATTTCTGGTTATTTTCAAAAAGGTTTGGTTAAAGGTTTGGCTGAAGGTCATGAACAAACTATGCATGACATTGCAAAAAAATTACTAACAGAAGGGGTGGATATTTCAATTATTGCCGCTTGTACGAATTTACCATTAAATGAAATAGATAAATTAAAATCATGAAAAAACCACTCTCACTGATCATCGGCTTGCGTTATACCCGTGCAAAACGGCGTAATCATTTTATTTCTTTTATTTCATTAGCCTCCCTGCTCGGCATTGCATTGGGCGTCATGGTATTAATCACTGTTTTGTCAGTAATGAATGGATTTAATCAACAAATTCGCGATAAATTTTTTGCCATTACACCGGCAGTGACGGTGATCACAAACGACAATATTGCAACACAATGGCCTAAATTAATTCAACTCGTTAAAACATTACCTGAGGTTTCGCAAGCAGCCCCTTATGTCACCGGCAATGGGATGATCATGCAAGGCACGAAATTTTCGGGCGTCACTTTGATGGGGATTAATCCGGCATTGGAAATGCCAGTCTCCCATTTGGAAAAACATATTATTGCAGGTAATTTAAATTCATTGCAGCCTGGAAAATATAATGCCCTGATTGGAAAATCATTAGCAGAATCGATGAATTTACAAATCGGCGATCAAATAACCGTGTTAACGCCTCAGTCAACAATAACGTTGGTGGGTGTTTTTCCGCGCTATAAAACATTTACAATCACCGGGATTTATCATACTACGGGTGGTTTGTATGATACGGGTTTACTGTATATTAATATCCAGGATGCAGAAACACTTTATTTACAGGGTCAACGTCAAAGTGGTGTTCATCTTCGGTTAACTAATTTATTTCAAGCGCCGCATGTGACGCATCAATTACAAGCATTACTACCACCTGGGTTTGAAATCAGTAATTGGACGATTCAATTTGGCGCTTTTTTTCAAGCACTCGCGATGGAAAAAACCATGCTATTTGTAATTTTATTATTAATTGTGGCTGTTGCTGCCTTTAATTTGGTGTCAACCTTGGTGATGGCGGTGAATGATAAGCGTGCTGATATTGCTATTTTACGCACTTTGGGCGCAAGACCTAAAACCATTATGATGGCTTTTATTATTCAGGGGGCGGTGATTGGATTGATGGGAACGGCCTTGGGATTAATTTTAGGTCTATTGTTAGCATCGAACGTCACTGCAATTGCCAATGAAATTCAACATTTATTTCATGTGCAGTTTGTGCGTTCAGATGTTTATTTTATTAATTTTGTGCCATCGCAAATCAAAGTGAGTGATGTGATTGCGGTATGCTTAGCGTCATTTGGATTTAGTTTATTGGCAACGATTTATCCAGCGATTATTGCGTTTCGAACAGAGCCCGCGGAGGCATTGCGATATGAGTAATCCTGTCATTCAATGTCACGCGCTCGGTAAAACGTATCATGACGGTGAATTATGCGTTAACGTTTTTGATAATATTAATTTATCCATTATGCCTTCCGAAACGGTTGCCATTATCGGTGCGTCCGGTGCGGGAAAATCCACATTGTTACAATTAATGGGTGGGCTTGATAAACCTACGAATGGCTTTGTTTTAATCAATGGCAAAAAAATTGTGGAATTAAAGGAACGTGAGCGCTGCGAATTACGCAATCACAATTTAGGATTTATTTACCAATTTCATCATTTGCTGCCCGAATTTTCAGCATTAGAAAATGTTTGCATGCCGCTGATGATTGCTGATTTACCCCAAAAAATAATTGATGAAAAAGCCGAAAAAATTCTTACACAAGTGGGCTTGAAAAATAGAATGCATCATCGCATCGGCGAATTATCCGGTGGTGAACGTCAACGTATCGCGATTGCGCGCGCATTGGTGAATAATCCATCTTGTGTTTTAGCGGATGAACCAACGGGTAATTTAGATCATAATACGGCAGACATTGTATTTAATTTAATGCTCAAATTAAATCGTGAACATCAAACAAGTTTTGTGATTGTGACGCACAATGAAGCGCTTGCTAAGCGTTGTGATCGTGTACTGGTTTTGGGGAATGGGGTATTAACCTAGGGAACAGGTACGAAATAAGTCGTACATGTCCCTAAGCAATTTTCAATGTTTGTTGCGCACCATCATCAAGAAACTCCGGAAACTGCGCACAAAAATTCTGATACACTTCTGTCGTTTTCACAGACAATGGAATGCTGTTTGAATATTTCCCAGCTTCATAATGCACACCAATCGTATTGGCAACCACCATCACTTCATGAAAACTATGATTACCACCGGCCGCTAAAAAGGCAAAACACGCAAGTGAATATTCCATTAATTCTTCTGTTGAAGATAAATTACCGTAAAGTGATGCGCCTAATAAAAGCGAGCTGGTGTGTCCTGAGGCGCCACAAATAACGGGAGAATTTTTTTCAGCCGCTGCTTTAAAAAAATTGCTGCTATTTTGTGGTTGGAATCGATCAATCGCACGAAAGTGGATTTTTTCTGATTGACCAATCATTTTTGAAAAAACGGGATTTTGCGCAAAGCCCAATTGATTTGTTGGTTTTGCTTCTTTTTCAACCCTCTTTCGATTAGTTGAATTGAAAAGCGAATCGGGCAGTAAAGTATTTTTAAGCGACTCACTTTTTGACAATTCAATTTTAATGCCAAGCGTATTGTAAATCCGATAGCTAAAAATGCAGTGTATCTGCATAACAATGTTAGGATCACTTTTTTTATTATTTAAAATTAATAACATGTCTTTTAATACTTGTTCAGGTGAAGGCAGTTCATTTGCCTTATAAAGGCTACCAAAATAAGGTTCTCTGAGTTCATCAATTATTTTACTATTGTGCGTCATTGTTTCTAACAGGCTTGTTTTATTTTTATTTATTAAGTTAATAATAGACGCCGTTATTTTTTCTACCGATAAAAAATAATTGAGTTGTTGTAGAAGCGAGGTTGCCAACTTCGATTCAAAAAATTCACGATAACGCGCTTTTAAATCGTGATGTACAGTACCTAGCAATTCTTTGTGTGTAATTGATGTTCTCATTTTTCTACTCTCGTTTTTAAAAACATAAAACAATCGTAGCGAAATGCAGTTGATAAATTAAATTGATTGTTTTCATTCAATTGATAGGTTTTGGCTATTAGGTTAAATAGAGATAAAAAAGATTAATCTAACACCCCTCTGGAGCGCCACTTGCAGGAGTTATTTCGTACATATTCCTTAACAAACCATTAATTGATCAAAACATAGTCAAATTTATTGTGTTTTCAGCTAAAAATCTATATTGTTTCACTCAAAATCATTACTTGCTGAGAACGAAAATGCGATATTTACGTAGTTTTTTTGGAAAAGAGAGCAATGAAGTTGTTCACTTGCCACTTCATAATGAGAGCACGCGACTTCTGCCGAACCCTGTGCAAGTGGTTGTGAATGAACAGCCAACACCCAGAGAAACCTATAAACTGAATATTCAGGAAGAAGGGACGGAATTGACACCTGCGCCTCGTGAGTCAGTGTCATTGGTAAGTTACGAAAATAGAAAATTTGATTGGGGTACTTTTATCGTAATATTTTCTTTTTTAGAATCGAATGATATATTAGCTGGCTGTGTTGCATTTCAGTGCTATGATTATTTAAAAGAGAAACAACTTCTTGGATTGATGAAATCATTACAAAGCGCTTATAGAGATGCCGCGCTTTTTAATGAAGTGCCGCGAATTTTTCCTGGACAAGATAAATTGTTTATTCGTGTAGTCCAAAATCCAGTTGTTGCCTGTGATGCTGATATTATGCGTTTATTAACGCCACCCGCATTAAATGGTCAAGTGCTAGATTCATTGAGGACACATAAAAATAATGAAATTTTTCAAAAATTAATAAATGCCCGTGTTAGTCAATTTTTTCTAAATAGACGTATGATTTTCTCATTGGTAGCGCTAGCAGGATTGTTAGTGACACTGTACTTTCTTTCTTCAAACAAGACTGTGGTGAATCAAACTATCGCTATGGGTTTTAATGGCACGGCTGTTCTTGATCCAATTAGTTTCAATTTCGCTGCTGTTAATGGCGTTTGTTTGGCATCTTGTGAAAAACTTTTAGGGTTGACTGTAAATGAAAGAGAAGATTGGGGCTGGGATGCCGTTAATTGGAATTGCGGGTCGCTTTTCTTAGGCTATGCTGCTGCACTTTGGGCAATTCAAGCTTTTACACGGTCATTTTTTCGTAACTGTTCAAGTGATTTTTGCGATGATAGTTTTTGGAATGCATGGAATGAGGCTTATTCAGCGCTAGGTGAAAAAATAATAGATGCCTGCACCAATCCAGCATCTGTTATTAATAAAACACTTTATTCGAACGCTTCGGCGCCTGTTTCTGCAAAGCTTAATCCTATTATTTTTGACTCTGGAGATGCGGTGTTGAATATGCTTAATTTTACGTTGCAAAATTCAAATCCTATTTCGGTTTCAGTAGTGGAATCTACTCATTTGAGACTTTTATTAGAGATAGCAGCGGGTATGTTTATTGTTTTTTTAGCTATCGCTGCTTTTCTCAGTTCTAAATCTTCTTATTTTGTTGCTAATAGTTTTGAAGATAAAGATTTGAATAAACTTCCTTACTTTCTAGCGCGTTTTAAGTATGGCAAAGAAAGACAAATAGCAGCGCAACATGCCCCTGTTTTACCGACTCAAGCAAATGTTGAGCAAGTTGAATTGCGTATAAAATAAAAACCATTAATCTTGATTGTTTTATAACCGATCCATGCCGTACTGAATGTTTTATAACCTGGCTGAAGGTTTTGCAACACGCTGAATAAATCTTTACGCCATTGCCATTCCTAAAAAATTCTTTATCGAACGTAAAACCTTGCGAAAAACACGGTATTGCCTTTTTAGAAAATAAAGAATAGTGTGCTGAATATTGTTTTATGGATAATTCATTTGGCAGTTGTTAAATTTAAGTATCGTGTTCAAAAAAAATCTAAATAATGTTACACCACTGTCATTGTGCTATTCTACCTTATCTGTTTTCTAGCGGACTAGCATCATGACCAAAGAATTCTTTATCGACCGTGAAAAAGGCGGCGAACGCACGCTGCTCGTCCAAATGCGTGTATACCAAAGCGATCATCACGATTATTTTGACGACGCCCTTGCGGAATTTAAATCCCTAGCGGAATCGGCATCCGCTAAAATTGTGGATACCATCACTGGAAAGCTTGATTCACCTTCACCAAAATATTTCTTGGGTGAAGGCAAAGCGAACGAAATTGCAGAAAATATCAAAGCGAATCGCATTGACATTGTTTTATTTAACCATAAATTATCCCCCGCACAATCGCGTAATTTAGAGAAATTATTTGAATGTCGTGTGCATGATCGTTCTGAATTAATTTTGGATATTTTTTCACAGCGTGCACGAACCTTTGAAGGTAAATTACAAGTTGAATTAGCGCAATTAGAACACATGAGTTCTCGACTGGTTCGTGGATGGACGCATTTAGAAAGACAAAAGGGTGGCATTGGTGTTCGCGGTGGTCCTGGTGAAACACAATTGGAAATGGATCATCGATTAATTGCTGACCGCATTAAATTGGTTAAAAAACGGTTAGATAAAGTGTGTAAGCAACGCGAGCAGGGTAGGCGTGCACGTCAGCGCACACAAATGCCCGTGATTTCGCTGGTTGGGTATACGAATGCTGGAAAGTCCACTTTATTTAATGTATTAACAGAAAGTGCTGTTTATGTCGCCGATCGCTTATTTGCAACCCTCGATACAACCTGCCGTAATATTAATTTGCCGGCAATCGGAAAAACCATGTTGGCAGACACGGTGGGTTTTGTGCGTCAATTACCGCATGAATTAATTGCCGCATTTAAAGCCACTTTAGAAGAAACACGACAAGCCGATTTATTATTACACGTTGTCGATTCACATGCGGAAAATATTACCGAAACCATTGAGACGGTTAATACGGTATTAAAAGAAATTGGTGCGGATGACATTCCGCAATTATTGGTCATGAATAAAATTGATTTATCAGCAGAACCTGAAGCGCGTATTGATTACGATGAAAATAAATTGCCTGTTCGTGTTTGGATTTCATGCAATAAAAATGCAGGACTTGATTTATTAAAAAAAGCGATTGCAGAACTCATTGCAAAACGTCTGGTAAGTTGTAAGGTGACGCTGAAATCTGATCAAGGAAAGTTACGTGCAAAATTATATGCGCTTGGTGTAGTGAAATCAGAAACAACGGATGATGAAGGTCAAAGTATTTTAGATTTAGAAATTCAGCAATTGGATTTTGAGCGCTTGTTTTAAATTCCGCTTGCTTAATTCAGTGCATTATGAAAAGATCTTTGAAAAATAATGGATTGATCTTAGCGTATGAATTGTAAATTTAGGAATTTTCTTTTTACCTTGGGTTTGATTTTTTCTAGTATTACCCTTGCAGGGCCTTGGCTTTTACCTGGAAATTTAGCGGTTAAAAGTGATGTTGATTTATTGGCAGATGCTGGCTTAATTAAAGCACCGGTGATGACATGGCCGATTGCTTGGGTGAATATTGGTCCTGTATTATTATCGCCCGACGTAAAAGAAAAATTACTGACAGAACCAAAAACAGTTCAAGATGCGTATCAACGTATTCTTACCTTATATCAACAAAGTTACCAGCCCTATAAAGTGCAAACATCAGCGTATGCATCGGCCAGCAATCGATTAAATCCTTTTCGCACATTTCAATATCAACCGTATGCTGATTTTGCTAGCGGTGTTTCAGCTGCTTATCAAATGAAACACTTTGCAGATAGCTTAAATATCAGTTATTACAGCGCACCCAATCAAAGTTACAGCCCTTATGCACATATTGATAATTCATATGCTTATTTATTATGGGGCAATTGGGCCTTGGGTTTTGATCAATTTAATCGTTGGTGGGGGCCTGGGTATTCTGATGCGATGATTTTATCGCAAAACGCAGAACCTTTTCCAGCAATTGGCTTGCAGCGGATGAATGCACAAGCGTTTAAAACAAAGTGGTTGCATTGGATTGGGCCGTGGTCGTTCTCGAGTGTGGTTTCGGAAGACGGGCCGTCGTATTATCCTTATCCGACAGGTGTGGATAATATTTTATTTTGGTTTACTAATATTTCTGTTAGACCATTAGAAAGCTTGCAGTTTGATGTTTCAAGAAATGTGCTTTTTTCGGGGGAGCAGAGGCCGTTGACTTGGGCGATGCTTGAGAATGTGCTGACGTTTAGGAATGCTGATGATGCAAAATATGTTTCTGACCCAAATGTTCCCGGTAGCGAAGAATGGGATATTGGCGCTAAGTTGAGTTTATTGTCAGCACTTCGTGTTCCAGTTACGCTTTACGAACAAACATTATTTAGCGATCACGAAGGAGGAGCCATCCCCTTCCCATCACGCACAGATTTTTTATTAGGTAGCAGCTTAGTA
Source organism: Gammaproteobacteria bacterium RIFCSPHIGHO2_12_FULL_38_11 (assembly GCA_001801515.1). The sequence goes on along the minus strand of MGXX01000027.1, from coordinate 5,265 downwards.
ATTCAAACCAAATCAGGAAGCTTGAGAACATATATCGAGTATGAATACAACATCGAGTATCGTTATTATTGGTGGGGAATTGACCCGGGATACACCACACCTCCTGCAAATACCTATGGCGGGCAGTATCCTTACACGTATTACAACAATATTTTGAGTACGTCATTGGGTGCAGAAGGAATTGGTTATACCTTAGGTGCCATTTTTAATGAAAATGGCGGCGACAGTGATGACGCAATGATTCGTTTTTTACAACCCAACTCGCAAAACTGGGGAATTGCTGGAACACCGGGTTATCCCTTTGCACAACAAAATCTTATTTGGGTATCATTTGGCAGAACAGTTGTGTTACCACATCATATTGGTTCATTAGTTTCTGAAATTGGTTATTTAGCGGCCCTGAGCGGAATAAATAGTTTATCATCAGGTTTTTCAGCGACCTTCACATGGTCTAAAATATTTTAAATATTATAGGCGCACATAATGATAAATAATTTTTGCAATAATATTAAAATTTATGATAAAAAATTTAACCCTCTTTTTGAAAGCGAGTATAATATCAGGTATTTTTAGTACCACTAGTACTTTTTTATTGACTCATTTTTATACTCCTGCAGAATACGGAAAAGGCATGCTATGTCTGTCGTATATTGGCGGGTTATTTTATATATGTTGCCCAGGGATGGATCGAGTTTTTGCACGATATTTTTATGAAACAAAATATATCAATCAAACACCGTTATTGTTATATCAATGTTTAATGTTCATTGGCATCAACATTACTATCGTTGCACTATTATTATTTTTTTTTCGAGAAGGAATTTCAAAGATGTTTGGGTTTTCTCCCGAATTAACATGGCTTATATTAATCATTGGCGTCATTATCAATATCCTTTTAAATTTTGCATCATTAATACCTAAAATGTTTCAGCAAGGATACTTATTTTCTATTGGAGAAATATCAACCCCCTTCCTCTTTTTAATTTGTATTGTTCCCTTTATGATTTTTCATGAAAAAAATGCACTGAGCATAGTCACAAGTCAATGTATAGCGATGACAACCACGCTGATTATATTGGTATGTATTTACAAAAATGTGTGGACACCACCAAAAAAAATTCTTTCTGTCGTCGAAATAACTGAGATTAAGCGATTTATTTTTTATGGATTTCCCTTTATTTTTTCATCCGGATTGGATTGGCTGTTTTTTAATTTAGATAAATTTTTATTGTTAAGATGGTCAAGCTACTATGCTTTAGGTATTTATACCGCGGCATTTTCGTTAAGCTCAATACTTGAAACTGGCAAATCCATTTTTATGTCGGCCTGGATCCCTCAATGCAATAAAATCTTTGTAGAAAGTCCTTTTAGAGGAAAAAAAATATTTCACGATACTTTTCATACGATTTTATGGTCATTTACTATTATTCTCCTACTATTATTACTTTTAAAGCCGGTATTAATTTTATTTTTAGGAAAAGAGTATTATGCGGCTGGCAGTGTATATGGTTGGCTATTATTAGGCGTATATTTCTTCATATTGAGTGAAATTGTAGTAGCAGGATTACTAAAATATGAAAAAACGTGTTGGAATATCGCGATTTCTTTATTAAGTGTTGGTATTAATATTATTGCATGTTATTTTTTAATTCCATATTTTGGCGCTGAGGGTGCGGCCATTGCAAATGCATTTGGCTTTTTTATTTTTTTTATCTTAAGGTGCTATATTGCCTTTTTATACTATCCATTTAGAATTATTTGGCCAATGTTTTTTTCTTATGTGGCTTTTATTATCATAGCAATATGCCTCACTAATAAAAATTTTATTTATTCTTATTACTGTTATTTTACATTTTTTATAATATATTCCTTCGTGTTAGAAAAAAAACGATTATTGCCAATATTGAAAATCGTTAAAAATAGACTTGAGAGGCAGCTTGCATGACTTAACTCTAAATGAAAAGTATTACAGCGCATTTAAAGAAACTATTTTTCTAAAAAATGGGTTTTAGATTATAATGAAAATATCTAAATAAGGGTTGTCTATGACGCAATCAATACAAATTGGTATCAGTGCCGCAGTGTTGAGTGACCAAAATCGTTCTAACCGGTTAGATGGGATAGGTATATACACAAAAACCTTATTGGAGGGTTTAAAAAAACTATCTTGTGAAGTAATCCCTGTTACTTATACCCCGTTATTTAAAAAAAATAAAATTAAAAATCCGATATTACCGGGTGGGATTGCTTTTACTTATCCTGGCTACATCGAAATCATTGGCTCATTATTTTTTCCATACCGGGAAAAAATGATTGAAAATAAAATTTCACTTTACCATTCTACCGATTATTCGGTTCCAAAATTAAAAAAAATTCCTGTGGTTAGTACACTACATGATGCACTGCTATTAAAGCACCGGTGCTTTGATTCCCCTATTAAAAAAATAGATTGCTGGCTTATGAAAAAACAAGCCCAGTATGCACAGCGTGTTATTGCTATTTCTCGGGCAGTAGTACCTGAGTTAGTTGAATATTGGAATATTAAACCAGAAAAAATTGATGTTGTTTACAATGGCATTCCCGAATGGTGGTTTAAAAAAGCATCCCGTATTCAAAAAAAAATCGTTTTAAAAAATTTTCAGATAACAGCTAATTTTTTGCTTTTTGTTAGCAGCTTACGTGCAAGAAAAAATATAAAAAGAATTATTCAAGCCTATAAAAACTTACCCTTAGAATTAAGGCAAGTTTACCCACTAGTTGTAGTTGGTCAGCATGTTGGTGGTTTAAACTGTGATTGGATTGTTAACGAACTAAAAATTTTAGAGCAAAAAAAACAAGGAAAATGGCTCGACTATGTTACAGTTGAGGAATTACAAATTTTATATCAAAGCGCAACAGTTTTTATATTTCCTTCATTAGCAGAAGGGTTTGGATATCCTATTGTAGAAGCTTTCGCATCCGAAACACCTGTAATCACTTCCAACTATGGTGCAATGGCTGAAATTGCAGGTGATGCAGCCTACTTGGTAGATCCTTACAATGTTGATCATATCACTGACGCTATAAAAACTTTATTAATGAATACAAATCTATCGCAACAATATGTTGAAAAAGGTAAAATAAGGGCTCATTTTTTTACAGCACAAAAATGTATTGAGCAAACATTAGCAGTTTACAGAAAATTATTATAGAGATGCGTATGTTTTTAAATTTTTGGATGCATGTTTTAAGGTGTTATAGTAAAAGAACACCTTACGTTAATAAAGAAAAAATCTTAAACGACGTGATTATTTCCTTTACTACAACGCCAGGTAGAATACATAAAATGTGGCCAACAATTAATTCACTATTATTACAAACACAATTACCCTCAAAAATTTTCCTTTGGCTACCAAAAAATTATCACCGATTTCAAAATAATTTTATTGTTAATATCCCTAATTTTTTAAAAGACAATCCATTGATTCAAATTGAATTTATTGAAAAAGATTGGGGACCATCAACCAAATTATTGCCATATTTAGAAAAATTTCAAAATTATCCTGATACCAAAATCATTGTTATTGATGACGATCGAATTTATCCAAAAACGTTAATAGAAGATCTAGTTAATTATTCTAATCAATATCCGCAAGATGCTATCACAATAGCTGCTGTTGTTATGAGCAATTCTGGACGTCAAGAATATACTCACTCTAATAAATTAAAAGAGATAGATGTTATGCTGGGATATCAGGGATATCTGGTAAAACCACGTTTTTTTACCCCTGAGATTTTTAACTATTCAGCTGATTGTCCTGAGGCTTTTTTTGAAGATGATGTCTGGATTAGTGCAAATTTGAAGAAAAATAATATTATGCGCCTCATGATTCCTTCACGTCCTGGAACTCAAAATGTATTGACTGGAAATACATTTTCTTCAGGTCTTTGTGTGCACGAGAATAAGGATAAAAGAAATTTCATAAAAACATGGGAATATTTTTATAAAAAAGTTTTTTAATTAGTAAATTAAAGTTAAAATGTTGCTTTGATGAACCCGATTTTTCAAAGTGTTTAACAGGTCTCTTTTGAGTTTGTAATGCTTTATTTACTGAGGGTTAATATAAAATGCAAACTGAAAAAATTGTATAAAAGTCAGAATGAAATAACAGGATAATTCATAAATTACCGAAGACAAATATTACTCCTGAAATGTACCGAGATGCAGTTTGTTGATGGAGCATCAACACAAACCAAAAAGAGGATGGTATAATTCCCAGAAGTGCACATCGTATTTTAAAAAAGAATGTAGGTCAACCAGGAGAAAGGTGTCTATATCCATCCGCCCCATCTAATCTATTGCCATTCACATAGTAACCGAGATTCTGGGTAAAAATTGGTGATGTATTATAGCCAAGGAGGTCACCAACAAGTTTTGATAGCTCGAATTGCGACATCCACCCATTTTTGTAATTACAAGACCTGAGAAGGAAGATATATATCAAAGCGAAGGCTGATAAATCTTGGCGGTTTTGGGGTATTTACGTACACGTTTGTAAATTAGAAATATTACATGCATCGTACAAGCTGGCAAAACAAAATAATGGCGCACCAGGAATTGACGGTGTGACATTTGATGAAATTGAATCAGCAAGTGTAGATAATTTTCTAAAATCAATACGGAACGATTTATTATCCAAAACTTATTACCCACTTAGGAATCGAAAACACGAGATACCAAAAACTGGCGGAAAATCCAGAGTTTTAAGTATCCCGTGTATTAGAGACCGCGTGGTTCAAGGCGCAGTCAAATTAATATTGGAAGCGATATTTGATGCGGATTTCCAACCTGGATCTTATGGTTATCGTCCGAAGAAAACTGCAGCAGCAGCGATAGAGAAGGTAACAGTAGCAGCAATTAAAAATATGACGCGAGTGATCGATGTTGATCTCAAATCATATTTCGACACCGTGCGACACGATATTTTGTTAAGCAAAATATCTGCACGAGTGAATGATGAAAACATCATGTAGTTACTGAAACTCATTCTCAAAGCGAGCGGAAAACGTGGCGTACCACAAGGCGGGCCCCTGTCACCGTTACTTAGCAATATTTATCTCAACGAGGTAGATAAAATGCTAGAGCGAGCTAAAGAGGTCTCATGCAGTGATGGATATCAACATATCGAATACGTACGGTGTAAAGTGACCCCCATGTCCAGACCAATGTTTTAAAAAATTATCAGAGACTTTAGCCCTTTTATTTTTAATAAAAAATTGCTGTTG
>MGXX01000026.1 GCA_001801515.1 Gammaproteobacteria bacterium RIFCSPHIGHO2_12_FULL_38_11 | reverse complement strand
TCACTTGCAGCACATTATGAGCATCCTCAAGAAGTGATTGCATGGCTCTCTTCGAAAGAGCGAGTGGGTGGTATAGAAGCTCAAATTCTGGAAGATCTTGTTTTGGATACCTTGATCAAAGATATCCCAGTTACCGAAAAGGTGATGTCTTATGCAGAATTGAAAGGTATTCGTACATAGATCTAAATCGTATATAATAAAAGTAAGATAAGGAATCATTATGGCTACTAAAACTGCTTTAGCAACAGTCTCAAATCTGGTCCCTATGGTTGTTGAACAAACAGCAAGAGGGGAGCGTGCCTATGATATTTATTCAAGGCTTCTTAAAGATCGATTAATTTTTCTTGGTGGGCCTATAGACGATCATGTTGCGAATTTAGTCGTAGCACAGTTGTTATTTTTAGAATCAGAAAACCCTGATAAAGATATTTCAATCTATATTAATTCTCCCGGAGGCGTGGTGACAGCAGGTCTTGCGATTTACGATACCATGCAGTTTATCAAGCCAGATGTGAGTACTTTATGCATCGGCCAGGCAGCAAGTATGGGTGCGTTATTACTCGCTGGCGGCACTAAAAATAAGCGTTTTTGTCTTCCCAATGCTCGTGTCATGATTCACCAACCCTTAGGCGGTATCCAAGGACAAGCTTCAGATATTGCGATTCATGCTGAAGAAACATTGAAAATACGTACAAAATTAAATCAAATTTTAGCCAAACATACGGGTCAGCCAGAAGAAGTGATAGCAAAAGATACAGACAGAGATAATTTTATGAGCGCTGAAAAGGCGGCAGCTTATGGCATTATTGACAAGATCCTCGACTACCGCAGCAATAAATCGTAAGATGAATATATATGGGTAAGCGGTTGATTTTGGATAAAACGTCCCTATCTAAGAGATTACAAACTTAAAGAGGCTTTCTCATATGAGTAATGATCAACGTAACGGTAATGGCAAAGTTTTTCACTGCTCTTTTTGTGGCAAAAGCCAGCACGAAGTACGTAAACTCATTGCGGGCCCATCAGTTTATGTTTGTGATGAGTGCGTCTCTCTTTGTAGCGATATCATTAATGAAGAAACACGTGAAGATAAATCCACCAAAGCTTCTGATATTCTACCGAAATTACCTACACCAACAGAAATTTGTAAAACGTTAGATGAATATGTCATTGGCCAAACACACGCTAAAAAAGTGTTATCTGTTGCGGTTTATAATCATTACAAACGCTTACGACACGTTAAACAAAGTGATATTGAGCTGAATAAAAGTAATATTTTATTGATTGGCCCAACAGGAAGCGGTAAAACTTTGCTTGCAGAAACACTCGCACGATTGTTAAACGTGCCCTTCGTTATTGCTGATGCAACCACACTCACTGAAGCAGGATATGTTGGTGAAGATGTTGAAAGTATCATTCAAAAACTTTTACAACGCTGTGATTATGACGTGACAAAAGCTCAAATGGGGATTGTCTATATCGATGAAATCGATAAAATTTCACGCAAATCGGAAAATCCATCCATCACACGTGATGTATCAGGAGAAGGCGTACAGCAAGCGTTGTTAAAATTAATTGAAGGAACGGTTGCATCCGTTCCCCCTCAAGGTGGCAGGAAACATCCACAACAAGAATTTATTCAAGTCGATACACGTAATATTTTATTTATTTGTGGTGGCGCATTCGCTGGCCTTGAAAAAATTATTCGAGACCGATCTGAAAAGTCAGGCATTGGTTTTGCTGCAGAAATTCATGGAAAAAATGATAGTAAAACCGTTACGAATTTATTCAAAGAAGTAGAACCTGCTGACCTCATTAAGTATGGTTTAATTCCTGAATTAATTGGTCGTTTGCCTGTTGCGGCAACTCTTGAAGAGCTTGATCTTAATGCATTAATCAGGATTTTAACTGAACCCAAAAATGCGCTTGTTAAACAATATCGCAAATTGTTTGAGATGGAAGGGGTTGAGTTAGAATTTCGTGATGCTGCATTACAGACCATTGCCGAACATTGCGTAGACAAAAAAACGGGCGCTAGAGGCTTACGTTCGATCTTAGAAAAAGCTTTGTTAGATATCATGTATGAACTGCCGTCTTTAAACCATGTATCAAAAGTTATTATTGATGAATCAACCATTCATGGGGAGACCAAACCAATCATCATTTATGAACATCTTGATCAGCAACAATCTGCTGCTGAATGATCTTAATGCAATAATGAATTCACGATAATGGAGAAGCCATCTATGGTATCCGTGCCAGTTGATGCTGATATAAAAAATCTAAGTGTTCCTGTATTGCCTTTGAGGGATGTCGTTGTATACCCCTATATGGTTGTACCATTGTTTGTCGGGCGTGAACGTTCGATTAAAGCACTAGAAGTTGCAATGGCGGCTGATAAACAAATATTGTTAGCGACTCAAAAAAATGCAACAGAAGATCAACCCACTGAAAAAGGCATCCATCTAATTGGAACATTAGCAACTGTTCTACAGTTACTCAAATTACCAGATGGTACAGTAAAAGTTTTAGTTGAAGGTGTAAAGCGCGGGAAAATTATTAAATTTTTCGAAAATGAAGCTTATTTTTTTGCTGAAGTTGAATTAATTGAAGATACCAACTTAGATGATCGCGAAGTTGAAATTTTTATCCGTTCACTTAAATCTCAATTTGAACAATATGTAAAATTAAATCGTAAAATTCCTGCAGAAATTATGGCGTCTATTCTTGCAATCGAAGATGGCAGCCGTTTAGGCGATACAATCGCAGCTCACCTGAGTATTAAATTAGAAGAAAAACAAAAACTATTAGACATCGAAGATTTATCCAAACGCCTTGAAAAATTAATGTCTTTGCTTGAAAATGAAATTGATTTACTGCAAGTTGAAAAGAAAATTCGTGGTCGTGTGAAACGACAAATGGAAAAAACACAACGCGAATATTATTTGAATGAACAAATAAAAGCGATACAAAAAGAATTAAATGAAATAGAAAATGTTCCTAATGAACTTGAAGCGATTGCTAAAAAAATTGAGCAATCGGGCATGTCTAAAGAAGCACGCGAAAAATGTGAGGCTGAATTAAATAAATTGCGTGCGATGCCAATGCAATCAGCAGAAGCAACTGTTTCCAGAAATTATCTCGATGTCATGCTCACTTTACCCTGGAATAAACAAAGTACATCAAAAATTGATCTTGATGCGGCTGAAAAAGTCCTTGAAGCTGAGCATTATGGCTTAAAAGAAGTAAAAGAACGTATTGTTGAGTATTTGGCAGTGCAAAAGCGTGTAAAAAAATTAAAGGGGCCAATTCTTTGCTTAGTTGGGCCTCCTGGTGTGGGTAAAACATCGCTGGGCCAATCTATCGCAAATGCAACCAAACGTAAATTTGTTCGCATGTCATTGGGTGGTGTGCGTGATGAAGCAGAAATTCGTGGTCATAGACGAACCTATATTGGTGCAATGCCAGGAAAAATTGTTCAAAAACTTGGAAAAATCGGTGTCAATAATCCTCTTTTTTTATTAGATGAAATCGATAAAATGTCTATGGATTTTAGGGGCGATCCTGCATCAGCATTGCTTGAAGTACTAGATCCTGAACAAAATCATTCTTTCAATGATCATTATCTTGAAGTCGACTATGATTTATCTAGTGTCATGTTTATGGCAACAGCAAATACGCTGGATATTCCTCCAGCATTGCGTGATCGCATGGAAATTATTCGAATTCCTGGTTATACCGAAGATGAAAAAGTTAATATTGCATCTCGTCATTTGCTTTTAAAACAAATCCAAGCAGCAGGGTTGAAGCCATCAGAAATAGACATTCCTGTTGCTGCAATACAAGATATTATCCGATACTATACGCGAGAAGCGGGTGTTCGAAATCTTGAACGTGAAATTTCTAAAATTTGTCGTAAAGTGGTCAAAGAAATTTTATTAAAAACAAAAGCAACGAAAACTAAAATTGAACCTGATGATCTTGAGCATTATCTTGGTGTAAGGCGATTCCGTTACGATATTGCTGATCAACAAGATCAAATTGGTCAAGTCAAAGGACTTGCGTGGACAGAAGTGGGTGGAGAATTATTAAGCATTGAAGCGATTATTTTACCTGGGAAAGGTAAAGCGATTTACACGGGACAATTGGGTGAAGTCATGCAAGAATCCATTCAAGCTGCGCTTTCTGTCGTGAGGGCGCGTTCAGCAATTTTGAATATTCCTAAAAACTTCTTTGAAAAACACGATATACATATTCATGTACCCGAAGGGGCAACACCAAAAGATGGGCCGAGTGCGGGAATTAGCATGTGTACTGCTTTAGTTTCAGTGATTACTCAATTGCCGGTTCATGCAAATTATGCAATGACCGGTGAAATTACACTACGCGGCGAAATATTGCCTATTGGCGGGGTCAAGGAAAAATTATTAGCTGCACATCGTAGCGGTATAAAAAATGTCATCATCCCAGTTGAAAATGTAAAAGATTTGAAGGAAATTCCTGATAACATTAAACAAGATTTAAACATTAAACCGGTACGATGGATTGACGAAGTTTTGAGCGCAGCACTGGAAGGTTATGCCGAGCGTCTTATACGCAGATCAAAAAAATCCAAATCTTCTTTGGTTGGCGGCAGTATGACAAAACGAGTAAAAATTCGAAAATCTGATAAAGCAGATCGTGTGAGAACACATTAACATTCTGGTGAACACTGAATATCCTTGACATCAGTTTCATCCTATTGGTATAAATCACTCTGCTTAAGGTACTCCTTCAAAACAGGAAGTTTTACGCAGCAGACCAGTTGCTGCGGCTAAAGGACGATCATTAAGTGCAATTTTTGTTTAACAAGGATAGAGAGAAAAATTATGAATCGAGCAGAATTAATTGATCTTATTTCAGAAAAAGCAGAGTTAACAAAAGCAGCTGCTTCCCGTGCGTTAGATGCTTTTCTTGAAGGTGTAGCCATTTCTTTGCAGAAAGGCGATCCAGTTGTTATTGTTAATTTTGGTACTTTTACGGTTAAGCAACGTGCTGCTCGCGAAGGTCGCAACCCCTCAACCGGTGAGAAGATCAAAATTAACGCAGTTAAAGTTGTTGGGTTCAAAGCGGGTAAAGCTTTAAAAGAAGCGGTTAAAAAAGAAGAAAATGAGGAAGCAGTCAGCTAAGATTTCTCGATTTTTTTCAAAACCTCACGTAATATAGTGACTTTTAATAGATTCCTCGACAGGAATCGTTTTCTATCATCTCAATGAATGATAGGGTGCTTAGCTCAGCTGGGAGAGCGTCGCCCTTACAAGGCGAAGGTCGCGGGTTCGATCCCCTCAGCACCCATAATGAGTATTTTTGTAGGAGTGGTAGTTCAGTTGGTTAGAATACCGGCCTGTCACGCCGGGGGTCGCGGGTTCGAGTCCCGTCCACTCCGAAATAAAAGAGAGCAAACACGATGCTGCAAACCATTCGTGATCATACACAAGGTTGGATAGCAGGAACGATCATAACGGTTGTTATATTATCGTTTGCTTTGTGGGGCATACATAGTTATTTTGTTGGCGGATCAAACGACAGAATTGTTGCATCCGTTAATGGCATTGATATTCCACGAGAACGGTTAACAGTTGCTTATGAACGTTTGCGTCGTCAAGTGCAAATGCAATATGGTGCAAACCAATCGATTACCACAAAAGATGAGGCAGCACTTAAAAATCAAGCACTTCAAGCATTAATTGATATCGAAGTTTTAAAACAGGCTTCGGTTCATCAGTCTTTTCTCATTTCAAATCAACAAGTTGATGCCTATTTACAAAATATTCCTGAATTTCAAATTAATGGGCATTTTTCAGTTGGACGATTCCAAGAATTATTAGCGTCAACTATGCTCTCAACGAATGAATTTCTTGATCTTATTAAGACAACATTATTAATTGATCAACCTAAGCTTGGTATTATCTTTACCTCTTTTGCTTTGCCGCAAGAAATTAAAGATACAATAGCATTAGTTAATCAAAGTAGAGATATCGAATATGTTAATATCCCACAACAAATATTTTTATCACAAGTGATGATGATTCCTGAAGAAAGAATAAAGCAATATTACACAGCGCATAAAATCGATTTTATGACGCCAGAACAAGTGAACATTGAATATATTATGCTTTCACAAAAAGATTTAGCTAGTAAAGTTAATCCAAGTGACAGTGTATTAAAAAACTCATATAACGAAAATATCAATTCATATACTCAGCCAATGAAATGGAAATTGGCCGATATTCAAATTTTAGTATCTGAAGATTCATCTCAAGAAGATATCGTTAAGGCACAAAACAAAGCGAATGCTGTTTTAGTCGCATTAAAAAATGGGGAAAGTTTTTCTAAATTAGCCAGTATTTATTCGCATCATTTGAATGCGCAACAATGGATAATCCTTAATGATGTTCCACTTGAATTACAAAAAGCCGTTTCACAATTGAATAAAAAAGATGAACTTTCTAATTTAATCAAAACGAATAAAGGATTTGTGATTCTTAAAGTAGTTGATGTGCAAGCTCCCCAGGTGCAAACCTTTGATCAAGTCAAAAATAAGGTAAAAGAAGCATACGCACGTCAATATGCTGAAGAAAAGTTTGCAGAGCTCCGTGAGCAAATGGCTAATCTTACTTACGAACACCCAGATTCTTTGCAATTTGCAGCGAAGACATTAAGTCTACCCATTCAAACCAGTGACTTATTTTCAAGAGATAAAGGTGGAAAGGATATTACACAAAATAAAAAAGTGCGTACTGCTGCTTTTAGTAATGATGTTCTTAGTTTGCAAAATAATAGCGATGTTATTCAATTAAATGCTGATGCGGTAATTGTGCTTCGTATTAAATCACATATGCCTTCAACACTTTTGCCTTTAAAAGATATTCATAAACAAATTGAAGATAAATTAAAAACAGATGAAGCAGATCAACGCGCAGCTCAATTTGCAAATAATCTGAAAACAAAATTGATTGCAGGTGAAGATCCTACCCATTTTATTGCTGTGAATCATTTAACATGGACAAATGTTGGGACCATCTCTCGCTATTCTACTAAAGTTGATCCTGCCATTTTAGATACCGCATTTCGACTGCCGCACCCAGAAATGGTGAAAGCGAAAATGACTTACGGTATTGCTAAACTTCCTAGTGGTTATGCATTAGTTGCTTTACAATCGGTTAAAGAGGGTACAGTGACTGATCAAAAACAGTATGATATTTATGCTGAGCAAGTACAAAATAGTGATGGTGGTTTAGAATATCAGCTTTACAAGCAAAGCCAAACAAAGAAATCAAAAATCAAAGTTTATCAGAATTAGTATTTTTTTTAATCAATCCAGTTAAAATACATTTAATTTTAATAAATATTCTTATACACTCTTAAATAGTTAATCACTAAAAGTATAGGGGGCATTATGAAGAGTGGTAAAAATTTAGATGCAGAATTAAAATTTGAACTCGAGCAATTAAAACGAAACTTGGTTGCTATAATTAATAAATTTATAAAAAGTCGTGAGGGCGTAACTTCACTTTTTAGAAATCCGGAATTAACAGATGACAGGATTGCCCTTGCTAAGAAAACAAATAAGCTGTTAATGAGTAAATCTACTCACGATGAACTTATTGACTTAATGCAACAAGCACAGTTGGAGAATGCGGACTTAAGTAACAAATATTTGAAACAGCATTCCAACCACTTTGATCGTACCAATAACAATGAGTATAATAACTCTGGTTTAGCAGAAGCTTTAACTACAGCTATTGATACAATAAATAAATCTAAAGGTTCCCAGGATAGGTTGACAAATAACTGGAAGTAATAATTGCAACTATCCCCTGCGCGAATAGAAATAATATACTATTTTAGGAATCGTTTTTCAGGTAACCGTTCACGGCCATGAACGGTTACTTTTTCAGAACAACCTATTCAAAACTTGGCAAAATTATGGCGATTGTAGGCGTCACTATTAAAACGATGACGGATTATCTCCAAACATTTACGAGTGAATTAAAACCCTAATTTTTCCTTTACAAGTATCACAGTTATTCTATCTTTTTTAATTTCTTTATTTAGAATAAATATCTTATTGACTGCACTTCCCGGAACGCCGTAAGCTTCCTGTGCACGTTTACTTTCAAGTGGTAGGCAATGTTCGTAAATACGTTTAAAACCTTCATCAACATTTTTCACAATTTTTTGGGCGCCGATAACCCAAATGAGATGATCAGAGCCAAAAGTATACGCTGCAAGTTGACTCCCTGACTGTGAAGCAACCATGATTGAACCATCTTCAGTGACTGCATGAACACTGCCAACAGTCCAGTCAGGAATTGAACGCAATTGATGAATTTCTTTACTTTGTTTTTTCTCATCCAATGTGTAAGATTTTTTCCGAGCAGAAAAATATTTCCCAGATTCAGCAATTTCTTTTGATAAACCAATGGTATCCAATGTAACGGATGTCATATTCATGACTTCCGCATCAAGCGGAATTAAGCTTAATACTTTTTGTTTGGCTGTTTCCCCATTATCGACGATGTAGGTCGTCATACCATTTTTTTGTAAAGCTTCAGCCGTTTTTTTAATGATTTGATCTGATGGAATAGTTTCATATTTACTTGGCATAAAAGTTCCTCATTAATAAATAAAATCAAGCCGCGAGGGGGAAAGAAGATTTTGAATGTTTGTCAAAAAAACATCTGTTGGTTTAACATGCCATTTTTTACCTAGTTTAATATCAATTTTAGCATCCTCGAGGAGATAGTGAAATACAATTGGACAAGATCCATTCTTATATTGGTTAAGTAATTGCTGCAGTATAGGGATATCCACCTCATCTAGTGAAGAGAGTTGAATTTGTAAACATTTTGCAAATCGTTCTCGTGCCAATTCGATTGTCAATATTTCATGACACACAATTCGTGTGTTTTCAGTCATTTCATCAATACTGACTTCGCCTTCGATAATAATCATTTGATCTTCATTGAGCAAAGATCGATTTTTTTGAAAACATTCTGAAAAACATACAGCTTCAATTTGCGCAGTTCCATCGTCTAAAGTTAAAATGGCAATGCGATCGCCACGTTTTGTTTGTTTTGTTCGTAAAGAATTAATCATGCCAGCGATACGAATCATTTTATTTGTAGGGCGAAGATCTGCAATTCTTCCTGAAGTAAAAGCAGAAAGTTCTTTTAAATAAGGATTTAGTGGGTGACCTGTTAAATAAAATCCTAAGGTTTCTTTTTCACCTTGTAGTTGTAATTTTTCATCCCAAGGCGGAGCATCAAGATAAGGTGTGGTTTCATTTTGTTTTTCGATTACGGTATCCAATAAGTCGTGTTGACCTGAACTTAAATTATGAGCTGTTTGTTCCGCTTGTTGTAATGCTGTTTGAAGTGATGCAAATAATGTAGCGCGATGTTTACCAAAAGTATCGAAAGATCCAGATTTGATTAATGCTTCAAGAACACGTTTATTAATTTTTCGTAAATCAACGCGTTTACAAAAGTCAAAAAGATCTTTAAAAGGACCCTGTTGATCTCGTGTTATGATGATATTATCCATTGCAGCACTTCCTAGCCCTTTAATTGCGCCTAACCCATATAAAAGATGTTGATGATCAACAACAGTGAAGAAATAATTGCTTTTATTAATGTCAGGTGGAGAGACATGTAACTTTAACGATTGACATTCATCAAGTAACACAATAATTTTTTCAGTACGGTCCATATCGGATGATAATACTGCAGCCATAAATGCGGCAGGGTAGTGCGCTTTCAGCCATGCTGTTTGATACGCAATTAAAGCATAAGCAGCAGAGTGTGATTTGTTAAAACCATAGCCAGCAAATTTTTCCATCGCATCAAAGATATGACTTGCTACTTCAAAATGTACGCCACGTTCCACTGCACCACGACAAAATATCTCTCGTTGTTTTGCCATTTCTTCAGGCTTTTTCTTGCCCATTGCTTTCCGTAAAAGATCTGCTGACCCCAAAGTATAACCAGCGAGCGCTTGCGCAATTTTCATGACTTGTTCTTGATAAACAATTGCACCGTAAGTAGGGCGTAAAATTGGTTCAAGCGTTGGATGCGGGTATATAATTTTTGAGCGTCCATGTTTACGATTAATAAAATCATCTGCAGCACCTGCTTGTAAGGGGCCGGGTCTAAATAAAGCTACCAACGCGATCAAATCTTCAAAGCAATCCGGTTGTAAACGTTTGATGAGGTCACGCATGCCATGCGATTCAAGTTGAAATACAGCGGTTGTTTTATAGGCCTTTAATAATGAATAAGTTGCAGCATCATGAAGTGGAATGAGACTAATATCGATTGGATTTTCGTTATTCTTTCTTCGAGTGTCATTGATAATATGTAATGCTCGATTGATCATCGTTAAGGTTTTTAAACCCAGGAAGTCAAACTTTACAAGTCCGACTGCCTCAATATCATCTTTGTCGAATTGTGTGACGGGATGAGCTGGATCGTTGGGTTCGCAATAAAGCGGAACAAAATCGGTGAGTTTTCCAGGGGCGATGACAATACCGCCAGCATGTTTGCCAACATTACGTATGGTCCCTTCTAATTTTTTTGCAAGGTCAATTAAAGTTCGTACTTCTTCTTCTTTCTCGTAACGTTCTCGTAAAGTAGGTTCTTGAAGGATGGCTTTTTCAAGTGTAATGCCTAATTCAAATGGAATAAGTTTTGCGATTTTATCGACGAAACTATAACTGAGCCCTAAAACACGTCCAACATCCCGCACCACCGCTTTTGCGGCCATTGTGCCATACGTTATGATTTGTGAAACGCTTTCATGGCCGTGCTTATTCATTACGTATTCAATGACACGATCGCGACCTTCCATGCAAAAATCGATATCAAAGTCCGGCATAGAAACGCGTTCAGGATTTAAAAAGCGTTCAAATAGTAATTCAAGTTCAATGGGATCAAGATCCGTAATGTTAAGCGCATAAGCAACGAGTGATCCAGGTCCTGAGCCTCTTCCAGGGCCTACAGGAATTTGATTATCTTTAGCCCATTGGATGAAGTCTGCCACAATTAAAAAATATCCAGCAAAACCCATATTATTGATGACAGTGAGTTCTTCGCTGAGGCGTTTATCATATGCACATCTATCTTGAGCAAAACTTTCATGGGTTGTATCGAAGCGTTTTTTTAAGCGAGTTTCAAGGCCTTCTTTTGCTGCTTTTGAAAGATAACTTTCTGCAGTTTCACACTGAGGTACTTTAAAATGCGGTAGCAAATAGGTGCCAATATTTAAATGAACATTGCAGCGTTTAGCAACTTCAACTGTATTGATCACAGCTTCTTTTATATCCGAAAATAAAGCATGCATTTCTGCTTGGCTTCGTAAATATTGTTGATCTGTATAAAGGCGTGGCCTGCGCGGATCGTTTAGGGTGATGCCAGACTGTATGCAAACACGTGCTTCATGTGCTTCAAAATCGCTTTGATTGAGAAACCGAACACCATTGGTTGCAATCAGGGGTATTGAAAATGTTTCAGCAAGCTTGACAGCCTGTTTAATGTATAAATGTTCGTTTGCGTTACCGATGCGTTTTACTTCTAAATAAAAACGATTTGGGAATACTGTTTGCCAAAAATGCAAACATTTTATTGCGGCATCTTCATTTTGTGATAGTAATGCTTGTCCTATATCGCCTTCTTCTGCACCTGATAGGGCGATCAACCCTTGCAATTTTTCTTGTGTCAACCAGGATGTTTGGACCAATGGTTTACCAGTGTGTTGGCTGGTGAGATACGTTTGCGAGAGTAAAGAGATGAGGTTTTGGTAACCTTCATTTGTTTGGCAAAGCAAGGTTAGATGCGATGTGGTCGTCGCATTACCGTCATGGATGATTTCAATCTCTGTACCAATGATGGGTTTAATCCCAGCAGCAATTGCTTGCTGATAAAATTTCACAGCAGCAAATAGATTGCTATAGTCTGTCATTGCAATGGCGGGCATGCGATGACGGACAGCTTTTTCAATAAGTGACGGAATAGAAGCTAATCCATCATGTAATGAATATTCTGTATGTACATGTAAATGAACAAAAAATGATTCCATCTTTGAGCTTTCCTACAGTCACCATGTTATTCTCATGACACAGCGATGGTTTTGTGTTTATTTATGGCAGTTAATATGAATGTCCTTTTTTAAACTGCCATAAAACATGAATATTAGGTATGATATAGGCTTTTCCTGAAAGGTTCACCAAAAAGTGATGAATATTAATTTTCTTGATTTTGAGCAACCCATAGCAGAATTGGAAGCAAAAATCCAAGAGTTGCGGATGGTCGGTACGGATGCTGATATTAATTTGAGCGAAGAAATTGACCGTCTTGAAATAAAATGTAACTATTTGATTAAAGATATTTTTAGTAAATTAACACCCTGGCAGATCGTCCAACTTGCACGCCATCCTTTACGACCGCATACGATCGATTATATCCCCCAAATTTTTACTGATTTCGATGAGCTTTTTGGCGATAGAGCGATTTCTTCTGGCCCTTCTATTATTGCTGGGATCGCTCGCTTAGAAGGCCAGCCTGTTGCTGTGATTGGTCATGAAAAAGGCCGTAAAACGCAAGAAAAGATAGAACGTAATTTTGGTATGCCGCAACCAGAAGATTATCGAAAGGCTTTACGTATCATGAAAATGGCTGAACGTTTTCAATTACCAATCATTACTTTTATTGATACGCCAGGTGCTTATCCCGGTATTGGCGCTGAAGAACGGAATCAAAGTGAAGCGATTGCACGCAATTTATTCGTCCTTTCTCAACTTAAAACACCTATTATTTGCACAGTGATCGGCGAAGGAGGTTCTGGTGGGGCGCTTGCCATTGGCGTGGGTGATCGCGTTTTAATGCTGCAATATGCTATTTATTCTGTTATTTCGCCGGAGGGTTGTGCATCCATATTATGGAAAAGTGCTGAGAAAGCTTCGGAAGCTGCATCTGCTATGCAATTGACTGCGGATAGAATTTTAAATTTAGGGTTAATCGATGGGGTTATTTCAGAACCCCTTGGTGGCGCACATCGTCACGTTGAAGCAATGGCACAATCAATCAAAAAGTATTTAATTAAAGAACTGACTCAACTGCAATCTTATCCGTTATCCTCATTATTAAAAGAGCGTTATAAACGGCTGATGTCTTACGGATTGCAGGCTGATGCTTGAAGCAATTCGTGATTTTTTTCTACATCATGGCATTGATAAGATCTATTGGCTTGCATTTAGCGGTGGGGTAGATTCGCGTGTATTATTAGATTTATGTTGTCAAATACGTTCGTCTTTTCCTCTTCAATTAAATGCAGTTCATATTAATCATCAACTTCATCCTCAAGCAGCTTCTTGGGCTAAACACTGTGCAACAGTCTGTCAGGAATATGAAGTCCCCTTTATAGAGCAGATTATCAATATTAAAAATGAAAATGCTTTCAGCCTTGAAGCCATCGCGCGTGAACAGCGCTATGGAATATTAGCTGATTGTATAGGTGAAAATGATATTTTGCTAACCGCACATCATCAAGATGATCAGGCTGAAACACTACTTCTACAATTATTTCGCGGCGCTGGTGTTGCTGGTCTTTCTGCAATGCCAACAATAAAGCGCTTTGCAAAAGGCTATCATGCAAGACCGTTGCTTGCTTTTTCACGCTCAAAAATTAATGATTATGCTAAACAGCATCAATTATCATGGATTGAAGATACATCCAATCTCAATACAACATTTACCCGTAATTTTATTCGTCATGACGTTCTTACACTTGTAAAATCACGATGGCCAAGCATTACAGAAACCATCGCCCGTAGTGCATCGCATTGTGCTGAGGCAAATGAATTATTAGAACATTTTCTTTTTGATATCTACCAGGAATGTAAAGGCTCTATAGAAAATACACTTTCGGTAAAAAAATTATTGAATATTGATCTCAGTAAACGCAAATTTGTTTTGCGTTATTGGATGAAACAATTTATTGATTACTTACCCAACGAAAAAAAATTAAATACAATTTTAAACGATGTTTTAAATGCAAATCAGGACCGTATGCCGTGTGTGAAATGGAAAAATGTAGCATTGAGGCGTTATCGAGATGATTTGTATTTAACGTGTGAATCTTTATTTTCACATCCTGATAAAATCAATTGGGATTTAAAATCTCCGGTTGACTTACAAGGAGTGGGTCGCTTATATGCTGTTTTAGTGCAAGGACAAGGTTTAGTTTCCTCAATTGATTCTGTGAGTATTGCCTTTAGGAAACATACCAATCGAAGTCTTAAAAAAAATTTTCAATCAGCTCATATCCCACCGTGGGAACGTGAACGCACGCCGCTTATTTTTATCGGAGAACAGCTTGCGGCGATTCCGGGTTATTTTACAAATCGAATGTATTCTGCAAAAAAAGA